>JBAUTC010000453.1:0-4021 GCA_049582025.1 Thiomonas sp. | reverse complement strand
TCCCCCTCCAGCCGCAACATCGAGGCGCCCTCGCCCAGCGAGATCAGCCCGGTCTTGGCATAGATGCCAAGCTTTGCGCGGGTGTCGGTGATGTCGAGGTTGCGCATGGTCAGCTGGCCGATGCGGTCGGCCGGGCTGAACGGCGCGTCTTCCACCTTTTCCATGCTCAGGCGCTCGGGGGCATAAGTGAGGTTGCAGCTTTCTGTGTTGAGGATGGAGTAGTCGTTACCGCGGCGCAGTTCCAGCGTGACCTCGCCGGTGACGGCGCGGGCCACCCAGCGCTGGGCAGTTTCGCGCAGCATCATGGCCTGCGGATCGAACCAGCGTCCCTGGTACAGCAGGCGGCCCAGGCGCAGGCCGTTGATACGGTACTGCTCGATAGTGTCCTCGTTGTGGATGCCGGTGACCAGGCGCTCGTAGGCGATGTGCAGCAACGCCATGCCCGGAGCCTCGTAGATGCCGCGGCTCTTGGCCTCGATGATGCGGTTTTCGATCTGGTCGCTCATGCCCAGGCCGTGGCGGCCGCCGATTTCATTGGCCGTGAGGAACAGCTCCACCGGAGAGTCGAAGGTCTGGCCGTTGAGGGCAACCGGCTGGCCTTCCTCGAAGCGAACCGTGATCTCTTCAGCCTTGACGTCCACCTCGGGTTTCCAGAATGCCACGCCCATGATGGGGTTGACGATGCGGATGCCGCTGTTGAGGTGTTCCAGGTCCTTGGCCTCATGGGTGGCGCCGAGCATGTTGCTGTCGGTGCTGTAGGCCTTCTCGACCGACATCTTGTAGTCGAAACCGTTGGCAATGAGGAACTCGCTCATCTCCTTGCGTCCGCCAAGTTCGTCGATGAAGGTCTGGTCCAGCCAGGGCTTGTAGATCTTGAGTGCCGGGTTGGTCAGCAGGCCGTAGCGGTAGAAGCGCTCGATGTCGTTGCCCTTGTAGGTCGAGCCGTCGCCCCAGATGTTGACGTCGTCCTCCTTCATGGCGGCCACCAGCATGGTGCCGGTCACGGCACGGCCCAGCGGGGTGGTGTTGAAGTAGGTGATGCCTCCGGTGCTGATGTGGAAGGCGCCGCACTGGATGGCGGCGATGCCTTCATGCGCCAGCTGACGGCGACAGTCCACCAGCCGCGCCCTCTCGGCGCCGTAGGCCATGGCCTTGCGCGGAATGTCGTCGTAGTCGCTCTCGTCGGGCTGGCCGAGGTTGGCCGTGTAGGCGTAGGGCATTGCGCCCTTCTGCTTCATCCAAAGCAGGGCGGCCGAGGTATCCAGCCCACCGGAAAACGCGATGCCGACTTTTTGCCCCTTGGGCAGATTCTGAAGAATGGTTGCCATGGTTGTACGCAGTTGGTCAATCAGCCAAAATGGCAGATGTAGTGATAAGGCTCGGAAGCGCGAATCTCGAAGCGCGTGTTTCCCGGCACGCTAAACGTCTCACCCACACCGGATTTCACCCAAGTATCGCTGCCCGGAAGTCTGTATTCGCAGGACCCCGCCACACCCTCCATGACTTCCGGTGCGCCGGTATTGAAGGTCAGGGTGGCCGGCAGAATCACGCCCACCGACTTCCTGGTGCCGTCGGCGAGGGTGATGCCGTGGCTGACGCACTTGCCGTCAAAGTACACACTGGCCTGGGTGCTGACGGTCACGCCGCCGATCTGGGTGGTGCTCATGAGGATGTGTTGGGAAGCTGGAAAATGAAACGATTATTCTAGGTCGACAGGCCGGCACCGCCCGTGGTGCATTGCCCGCGACGCCACCCATCCCAGACCTGACGGCTGCAGCCCATCAGCGCAATACCATCCATGAACCAACGCACGTTTTACCCGCCCATCGAACCGTTCCAGACCGGCATGCTCGACACAGGCGACGGTCATGCCGTTTACTGGGAACTGTGCGGTAATCCGCACGGCAAACCGGCGGTATTCCTGCACGGAGGCCCGGGTTCGGGCTGCTCGCCCGAGCATCGGCGCCTGTTTGATCCGCAGCGCTATTGCGTGCTGCTGTTCGACCAGCGCGGCTGCGGGCGTTCCACGCCACACGCCTCGCTGGAAAACAACACGACCTGGCATCTGGTGGCCGACATGGAGCGATTGCGCACCCTGCTCGGCGTGGAGCGCTGGGTTGTGTTTGGCGGTTCCTGGGGGAGCACGCTGGCGCTGGCCTACGCACAAACCCACCCAGAGCGGGTGTCCGCGCTGGTCCTGCGCGGCATCTTCACGCTGCGGCGCGAGGAGTTGCTCTGGTTTTATCAGGACGGAGCGTCAAGGCTGTTCCCGGATTTTTGGGAAGGCTTTGTGGCGCCGATTCCCGAGTCCGAGCGCGGCGACCTGATCACCGCCTACCGCAAACGCCTGACCGGGGCGGATCCGGCGGAACAACTCGTCTGCGCCCGCGCCTGGAGCCTGTGGGAAGGGCAGACCATCCACCTGCTGCCCGAAGCGGCCAAGGCCGGACAGCCCACGAAAGACGCGTCTTCGCTCGCCTTCGCACGCATCGAGAACCACTATTTTGTGCACGGGGGCTGGGTGGATGAAGGCCAACTCATCCGTGACGCGGGCAAGCTGGCGGCCATTCCCGGCGTGATCGTGCAGGGCCGCTATGACGCCTGCACTCCCGCCAAGACCGCCTGGGAACTGCACCGCACCTGGCCGCAGGCTGATTTCCAGCTGGTCCCGGATGCCGGCCACGCCTTCAACGAGCCGGGCATCCTGTCACGCCTGATCGAAGCGACAGACCGGTTCGCCAACTGAGCGTCTTCAGGCCGTCGCCGCCGGACGCAGTGCGCCCAGTCCGGCATCCTCCCGCAGCAGCGCCGCCTTGTCGGAGGCTTCCCAGGTGAACTCGGGTTCGTCACGGCCGAAATGGCCATAGGCGGCGGTCTTGGCGTAAATCGGGCGGCGCAGGTCGAGCATCTGGATGATGCCTTTGGGGCGCAGGTCGAAATGGCGGCGCACCAGTTGCTCCAGCTTGGTGTCGTCGATCACGCCGGTGCCTTGGGTGGTGACCATGATGCTGGTGGGCTGCGCCACGCCGATGGCGTAGGAAATCTGCACCAGACACTTCTTGGCCAGCCCGGCAGCGACGATGTTCTTGGCCACGTAGCGTGCGGCGTAGGCAGCGGAGCGGTCAACCTTGGTCGGGTCCTTGCCGCTGAAGGCGCCGCCGCCATGGGGGGCCGCGCCGCCGTAGGTGTCGACAATGATCTTGCGACCGGTCAGGCCGCAGTCGCCCTGCGGGCCGCCGACAACGAAACGGCCGGTGGGGTTGATGAGGTACTTGACCTCGCCGCGCATGAATTCCACCGGCAAAACGGGCTTGATGATGTGTTCAATCACGGCCTCGCGCAGATCGGCCAGTGCGATGTCGGGCGCGTGCTGGGTGGAGAGCACCACGGTGTCGATCGCGACGGGGTAGCCATTCTCATAGCGGAAGGTGATCTGGCTCTTGGCATCCGGGCGCAGCCAGGGCAGACGGCCGTCGCGGCGCAACTGGCTCTGGCGCTCGACGAGGCGATGCGCGTAGTAGATGGGCGCGGGCATCAGCTCAGGCGTTTCGTCACAGGCATAGCCGAACATCAGACCCTGATCGCCAGCGCCGATGTCGAGGCTGTCGTCGTGCGCGCTGTTCACGCCCTGGGCGATGTCCGGGCTCTGCTTGTCGTAGGCCACCAGCACGGCGCAGCTCTTGTGGTCGATGCCGAAGTCGGCATCGTCGTAGCCGATGCGCTTCAAGGTGTCGCGCGCCACCTGGATGTAATCGACCACGGCAGTGGTGGTGATTTCGCCGGCAAGCACGATCAGGCCAGTGTTGGCCAGTGTTTCGGCGGCCACGCGCGAGGCCGGATCCTGCGCCAGGTTGGCATCGAGGATGGCGTCGGAAATCTGGTCAGCCACCTTGTCGGGATGGCCTTCGGAGACGGATTCGGAGGTAAACAGGAAGTTGCTCGCCATGACGGACCTTTCTTACGGTTGGTTTGACGCCACCGTTTTGGTCTCGCACGGCGACGCTTTAGCGGACATCTGCGC
>JBAUTC010000452.1:0-2230 GCA_049582025.1 Thiomonas sp. | reverse complement strand
GGCGTCAAGCGCCTGCGCGCTGGACGCGTTGCCCTGCAGCGCCCGGGCGAGCACGCCCTGCAGGATGGCGGCGAGGCGGAACATGTTGAACGCCATGTAGAACTCCCAGGCGCACGGGGCGATGGGCGGGCGTCTGGTGCGCGCGCAGTAATTGGCGACGTAGTCCGCTTCGCTGGGAATGCCCAGCGCCGGCAGATCGCCGCCAACCAGACCGCGGAACTGCCCGGGCTCCAGCCGCCAAGCCATGCAGTGGTAGGCAAAGTCGGCCAGCGGGTGGCCCAGGGTGGACAGTTCCCAGTCGAGCACCGCAATCACGCGCGGCTCGGTGGGATGGAACACCACGTTGTCCATCCGGTAGTCGCCGTGGACGATGCTGGTTTGCTCTCCCGCCGGAATGTGCTCGGGCAGCCAGTCGATGAGCTTGTCCATCGCCGCGATCGGCTCGGTTTCGCTGGCGCGGTATTGCTGCGTCCAGCGGGACACCTGCCGGGCGATGTACTGGCCGGGCTTGCCATAATCGGCGAGGCCGATTGCGGCGTAGTCAACGCTGTGCAGCGCGGCGATGGTGCGGTTCATCGCAGCGAAAATCGCGGTGCGCTCCGCCGGCTGCATGTCCGGAAGCAGCGGGTCCCACAGAATGCGGCCCTCGACGTAGTCCATGACGTAGAACGGCGTGCCGATGACGTGTTCGTCCGTGCACAGCAGGCGCATCCGGGGCACGGGAAAGTCGGTGTGCCCCAGCGCCTGCATGACGCGAAATTCGCGGTCCACGGCATGGGCCGAGGGCAGCAGCTTGCCCGGCGGCTTGCGCCGCAGCACATAGCGCTGCCCTTCCCCGCTGGTCAGCAGATAAGTCGGGTTGGACTGCCCGCCCTTGAACTGCGCCACCTGCCATGGCCCTGTAGCCCCCGACAGATGCACGCTCAGGTAATCCGCCAGCGCCGCCACATCGAAAGCCAGTGCCGGGTTGATGTCGCGGGTGTCGGCTTGCATGGACGTCTCCCGGTTCAGAGCTGGACCAGCTGCTTGCCGAAGTTGTGCCCCTTGAGCATGCCGATGAAGGCTTCGGGCGCGCTCTCCAGCCCCTGGGCAATGCTCTCGCGGTAGTGCAGTTTGCCCGCTGCCACCATGCCAGCGAGCTCGCGCAACGCCAGCGGCCATTGGTCCATGTGCTCGGACACGATGAAGCCCTGCAGCTTCAGGCGGTTGATCAGCACGGTGCGCACGTTTTTCATGCAGTAGGGGTCGGTGCTGTTGTAGTCGGAGATCATGCCGCACAGGGCGATGCGCCCAAAGGCGTTGGTACGCGCCAGCAGCGCGTCGAAAATCTCGCCGCCCACGTTCTCGAACAGGGCGTCCACACCGCCGGGCAGCGCGGCCTTCAGGTCGTCCTTGAGCTTGCCGGCCTTGTAATCGACGCAGGCGTCGAAGCCCAGCTCCTCGACCACGTAGCGGCATTTCTCTGCGCCGCCGGCCACGCCCACCACGCGGCAACCCTTGGCCTTGGCGAGTTGCCCCACCACGCTGCCCACCGCGCCCGAGGCGGCGGTGACGACCACGGTCTCGCCCGACTTGGGCTCACAGATGCGGTTCAGTCCGTACCAGGCGGTCACGCCGGGCATGCCCACGGGGCCGAGGTAAGCCGGAAGCGGCACATGCGTGGTGTCCACCTTTTGCAGCCCGCGCGCCGGAGCCACGCCGTAGAGCTGCCAGCCGAGCTGACCCACGACCTTGTCGCCGGGCTGGAACGCCGGGTCGCGCGAGGCAACCACCTCGCCGGCGGTGCCGCCCACCATCACCGCGCCCAGTGCCACCGGCTCGGCGTAGGACTTGGCGTCGGACATGCGCCCGCGCATATACGGATCGAGGGACAGGTATTGATTGCGCACCAGCACCTCGCCCTCGCCGGGTTCGGGAATGGCGCTGCGCTCGAAGCGGAAGTGCTTGGGCTCCACCCAGCCGACGGGGCGGTCGGCGAGGACACATTGCAGATTGTGATCAGACATCAGGGTTCTCCAGAAAAGTGGACAGGCTGCGGCCGGCGATGCGTTCGAGCAGTGTGGCGGCATCGCTGCGGCCCAGGTCATAGGCGGCACGGATGCCGTGCGGATTGGTGTAGTCCCAGCCGCTGACCGGGACGCGGCGCGAGGGCTGGAGGTAGAGACGTTGCGGCGACCGTGGCAGCGGCCGCGGGTAGCGCCGCGTGAGCAGCACCAGGGTGACGCCGTCG
>JBAUTC010000451.1:0-5201 GCA_049582025.1 Thiomonas sp. | reverse complement strand
GCATTTCCTGGTTGCCGGTTGAGGTGCTCTGATCCAGGAAGGAAGGGCGCGTCGCTATCGACGCGCCAATTGCTCAGCGACCGCGTTGGCCGCCGCCCGCGCGACGTTGACCGCCGCCAAAGCTGTTCCCATTGGCCGACGTTGACCGGCCGCCGCCGCCGAACCCCTGCGAGGGGCCCTGGCCACCACCGCCAGCTGCCGCCGGACGGCGTCCACGGCCTTGGCCATTGCGCATATGCGGGGGCAGGTCGAGTTCGACCCAGGCGGTGCCCTGCCAGGCATCGGCGCGGCGTTCCGGGGGCAGATTGCCCGCGGGCTTGGCACCGTTGCCCGACTGGCGCTGACCTTGCGGCTTGGCGCTGGCCGGCGCCTGCGAACGACCCTGACCGGGTCCGTTGCGGTTTTCGCCCCGCCTGCCACCGTTGCCTGCGCCCGCACCGTTGCGGCGCTGGCCTTGGCCGCCACCTGCACCGCCACGACGTTCACCGCCATGCAGCACGGTACGGCCCATGACGATGGGCTGCGCCTTGGCGTTGGGATCGGGCTCGAAGCCGGGGATGACTTCCTGGGTGATGGGGTTGCGCACGAGCTTTTCAATATCGCGCAGGAACCCGAGTTCATCCACGCATACCAGTGAAATGGCTTGTCCGGTACTGCCTGCACGGCCGGTGCGGCCGATACGGTGCACATAGTCTTCCGGGATATTGGGCAACTCGTAATTCACGACGACGGGAAGCTGGTCGATGTCGATGCCGCGGGCGGCGATGTCGGTGGCGACCAGAACCTGCAGCTTGCCACTTTTGAAGTCGGCCAGCGCACGCAGACGGGCGGACTGGGTCTTGTTGCCGTGGAAGCCGGTGGCGATGATGCCGTCCTTGTCGAGCTGTTCGGCCAGTCGGTTGGCGCCATGCTTGGTGCGGGTGAACACCAGGGTCTGAGGCCAGTTGCGTTCACGGATGAGGTGAACCAGCATGTCGCGCTTGCGCTCGCGGTCGACCGGGAACACGATCTGTTCCACCAGATCGGCGGTGGCGTTCTGGCGTGCAACCGAGACTTGCTGCGGGTTGACCAGGAAGTCACCGGCCAGGCGCTTGATCTCCTCGGAGAACGTCGCCGAGAACAGCAGGTTCTGGCGCTGCTTGGGGAGCAGGGCGACGATGCGGCGCATGTCGTGGACGAAGCCCATGTCGAGCATGCGGTCGGCTTCGTCGAGAACCAGCATCTGCACGGCGGACAGGTCGATGTTGCGCTGACTCTGGTGGTCAAGCAGGCGGCCTGGTGTGGCCACGACGATGTCCATGCCACGCGCCAGGGCGTTGATCTGCGGCTGCATGCCAACGCCGCCATACATGGCCATGCTGTGCAGTTTGAGGTGGCGCCCGTAGGCGGCCAGGTTTTCATGCACCTGCGCAGCAAGTTCGCGGGTGGGAGTAAGGATCAGGGCGCGGGGAATGACCTTGCCCTTGGCGTTGCGGGCGGGCTCGCCGCCGCCGAGGCGTTGCAGCATGGGCAGGGTAAAGCCCGCCGTCTTGCCGGTGCCGGTTTGCGCGGCGGCCAACAGGTCGTGGCCTGCGAGGACGACCGGAATGGCTTGGAGTTGAATGGGGGTGGGCTCGGTGTAGCCTTGTTCGGCAACAGCGCGCACGAGGGGCTCGATCAAGCCCAGATCTTGAAAAGACATGTGAAAAGCTTTCAGAGGGCCGTGTGTGAACGACCCCAGGACTCTGCCACCACGCTTGAAGAAGCGCGCCAGTCTGCAACAGATGGAATGGGCCGAGAGGCTCGGCAGGAGTCAAAAGTGACTGCGGCTGGGAGACTGGGCATGGCCGCTGGTCGCTATGGTACTGGAAATCATGCTGCTGTGCGTCATTGCGGCGACAATAGCGTCTTTGCCCCCGGGGACGCGGGCATGCCGTTTCACATCAAACAGGTCTAGAACACAGATGGCTCAATACGTTTTCACCATGAACCGGGTCGGCAAGATCGTGCCGCCCAAGCGTCAGATTCTCAAGGACGTCTCGCTGAGCTTTTTCCCGGGAGCCAAGATTGGCGTGCTCGGCTTGAACGGTTCGGGAAAATCGACCCTGCTCAAAATCATGGCGGGGGTGGATACCGACATCGAAGGCGAAGCCGTGCCGATGGCCGGTTTGCGCATTGGCTACCTGCCACAAGAGCCGCAACTCGATCCGGCGCAGACGGTGCGCCAGGCGGTGGAAGAAGGTCTGGGCGGTGTGCTCGCCGCAAAAAAACGCCTGGAAGAGGTGTATGTCGAATACGGCGATGCCGACGCTGACTTCGACAAACTGGCGGAAGAACAGGCGCAACTCGAAGCCATCATCGCTGCGGGAGAGGGCGACAATACCGACCTCCAAATGGAAGTGGCCGCCGATGCGCTGCGCCTGCCCGCGTGGGATGCGATCGTCGGTCCGCTGTCCGGGGGCGAGAAGCGCCGCGTGGCGTTGTGCCGCCTGCTGCTGTCCAAGCCCGACATGCTGCTGCTCGACGAGCCGACCAATCACCTTGACGCCGAGAGCGTGGATTGGCTGGAGCAGTTTCTGCACCGCTTCGCTGGCACCGTGGTAGCGGTGACCCACGATCGCTATTTCCTCGATAACGCCGCCGAGTGGATTCTCGAACTCGACCGTGGTTCCGGTATTCCGTTCAAGGGCAATTACAGCAATTGGCTGGAACAGAAGGAAGCCCGGCTGGAGCAGGAATCGCGCAGCGAAGCCTCGCATATCAAGACGATGAAGCAGGAGCTGGACTGGGTGCGGCAGAATCCCAAAGGCCGCCAGGCCAAGAGCAAGGCGCGCATGGCGCGGTTCGAGGAGCTGTCTAGCATCGAGTACCAGAAGCGCAACGAAACCAACGAGATTTTCATCCCCGTTGCCGACCGCCTGGGCAATGAAGTCATCGAGTTCAAGAACGTGCGCAAGGCGCATGGCGACCGCTTGTTGATCGACGATTTGAGTTTCAAGCTGCCGCCCGGCGCGATCGTCGGCGTCATCGGGCCAAACGGTGCGGGTAAGTCGACGTTGTTCCGCATGATCGCGGGCAAGGATCAACCCGACGCGGGCGAGATCGTGGTGGGCCCCACCGTCAAGCTGGTCTATGAAGACCAGAGCCGCGAGGCGCTGCCTGACGACAAGACCGTGTGGGAGGCCATCTCCGACGGACTGGATATTCTCAACGTCGGCAAGTTTCAGGTGCCCTCGCGTGCCTACTGCGGGCGCTTCAACTTCAAGGGGGGCGATCAGCAGAAGCTCGTCGGCAACCTGTCCGGCGGTGAGCGCGGGCGCCTGCATCTGGCCAAAACGCTGATTTCCGGCGGCAATGTGCTTCTGCTCGATGAACCCAGCAACGACCTCGACGTGGAAACACTGCGCGCGCTGGAGGATGCGCTGCTGGAGTTCGCCGGGTGCATCATGGTGTCCAGCCATGACCGCTGGTTCCTCGACCGCATCGCCACCCACATCCTCGCGGCGGAGGGCGATTCGCAGTGGAATTTCTTCTCGGGCAACTACCAGGAATACGAGGCCGATAAAAAGCGTCGCCTGGGCGAAGAAGGTGCCCGCCCGCATCGCCTGCGCTTCAAGGCGCTGCGGTAATTCCGGACCGGCGACAGTGCCTGCGCATTTTCGCGCGCTGACTGAACGGCCCGCCACAATCGCGCCGAACCCCATGCATAGTCGTGGCTTGTGTGCCTTTCCCAATCCAGCCAGTCGCTGATGGCGCCGCTCTACGTCGTCTGCCTGTGCGCGCAATGGTGCGGCGTCTGCCGCGAGTGGCGGCCTGCGTTCGAGGCGCTGCGCGACCGGCTTCCTCCGGACCTGCCGGTGCAATGGGCCTGGATCGATGTGGAAGACCAGGCCGACGATCTAGGCGACTACGAGCCGCCAGACTTCCCGGTGCTCGCCGTGCAGCGCGGTGGCGAGCTGCTGTTTTGCGCACCGCTGGCACAGCAGCCCGGAGTCTGGCTGCGGCTGATTACCGAATTGGCTGGTCTGGACGCCGTGACCATCGCACAGCGGGCAAAGCAACTCGCGGCCGCGGAGCTTCCTGATCTGCGCGCCTTGATTGCCGGAAGGTCTTAGCCGATCTGCCTGCGCAGCCGCGAATCGGCGTCGCTACGATGCAGGCCGGACCGAAAACAGAAAGATTGACATGCCGACGCGTATCGCCGATTTGCACATCGCGCGGGAAGAGGTGCTGCCGCCTCCGAGCGAGCTCAAGGCCGAAGTGCCAGCCAGCGAGGCGGAGGCCGCGTTGATTGCGCGCTGCCGCGCGACGGTGCGCGACATCGTGAACGGGCGCGACGACAGGCTGATGGTCGTCACCGGCCCCTGCTCCATCCACGACCCAGCCGCGGCGCTGGAGTATGCGCGGCGGTTGCGCGAGGTGACGGCGCGCTTCGATGACGCGCTGTTCCTGGTGATGCGGGTGTACTTCGAGAAGCCGCGCACCCGCCTGGGCTGGAAGGGAATGATCTACGACCCGGACCTCGATGGCCGAGGCGACATCCACAAGGGTCTGCGCGATGCGCGCACGCTGCTGGTGGAGTGTGCGCGTCTGGGCATTCCGGCGGCCTCCGAGATACTGGACCTGGTCACTCCGCAGTACTACGCCGAGTTGCTCGCCTGGGGCGCGATCGGTGCGCGTACCACCGAGAGCCCGTTGCACCGGCAGATGGCGTCGGCGCTGTCGGCGCCGCTGGGCTTCAAGAATCCGACCAGCGGCAAGCTGCAGACGGCGGTCGATGCCATCGTGGTCGCGGCGCAGTCGCACCGCTTTCCGTCCATCTCATCGGACGGCCGTGCCATCGTCGTCACCACCACCGGCAACCCGGACTGCCACCTCATCCTGCGTGGCGGCGATGCGGGGCCGAATTTCGACGCGGCGAGCGTGTCCGCAGCGGTTGCCGCGCTGGACGCGGCAGCCGTTCCGAACAGGGTGATGATCGACTGCAGCCATGCCAACAGCGGCGGCGATTTCCGCCGCCAGTCGCAGGTGGCTGCGGACGTCGGCGCGCAGATCGCCACCGGCTCTACGCACATTCTGGGCATGATGCTCGAAAGCCATCTGGTGGAAGGCAAGCAGGCGCTCACGGCCGACCCGGCGGCGCTGCGCTTCGGGCAGAGCATCACCGACGGCTGCATCGGCTGGGAGGCGACGGTCGACGTGCTCGACCGGCTGGCCGAAGC
>JBAUTC010000450.1:0-10955 GCA_049582025.1 Thiomonas sp. | reverse complement strand
GCGCAACGCAGCGGCAAGCGCCGGGTCGCTTGCCGCTGCGTCAGCGTCCCCCACAATGCGCAGGGGGCTGCGCCCGTCAGGCGGCATCGCACCGCAGCCGTGAATCCAGAGGGTGTTCACATCGGGCAGGCCACGCTGCTCACGTGCCTCGTTGACGGCGTGATGCTGCCAGGTCATCTGCACTTCGGTGAGCAATTGCCGCCAGGGACGGGCGGCAGGGCCGCCGGGCATCCAGGCGGCAACGTTGCGGCCCTGCGCCCGTGCCACGCTGGCAGTCACCACCTCGGCCAGACTGGGGTGGGCGGCATACCAGCGCAGCGGCGTGACGCGCCGCAACGTCCAGCCGGCGTCAGCAAACAGGGGGGCGATTGCGGCAAAGAGTTGCTGCGCCTCATCTGCTGTCAGATCGAGTGCGGCAGGATCGGTGAGTGACAAGCTGTCGCGCCCCAGACGCAAGTGCGCCGGAGTGAGCAGGCCAAGCGCCTGGTCTGCGGGAAACGCGTCCGCCACGCCATCTGCCAGTGCGGCCAGACGCGCCCACGGAGCCTGCTCTATCTCCGCGGTCTCCAGCCGCAGGGCATGCAGCAACCAGCGCTCCGCAGGCGTCAACCAGGCGGCCTGTGCATCTTCGCGCAGCGTCTCCTGCTCCAGCACCCTGGCCTGGCGGCAGAGCGCTGCGGTCGCGGGCAGGCCGGGCTGCGTCAGCAGTTGCGCAAAGGCAGGGGCCGACGCGGGCAGATCAGCGAGGAGGATATGTTGCATCAGTTCCGGGCAACCCAATCACTCATACCTGAGCGCCTGCGCCGGTTGCACCCGCGACGCGCTCCAGCTCGGGTAGAGCGTGGCCAGAAGCGACAGCAGCAGCGACGCCACGGTGATGGTCGCAATGTCGGAAAAGCGCGGATCGCTGGGCATGGTGTGGATCAGGTAGATGCTGCGCGGTAGGAACTGGGTATGGAGCACGGCTTCGAGAAACGACACGATTGGGTCGAGATTGAACGCAATGAGGCATCCCAGTGCGACCCCGGCAAAGGTACCAAGGAAACCGGTCACCGCGCCCTGCAGCAGAAAGATGCTCATAATCGAACCCGGACTCGCCCCCTGAGTACGCAGGATGGCGATATCGGCCAGCTTGTCGGTCACGGTCATCACCAGGGTGGACACGAGGTTGAACGCTGCCACCGCCACGATCATGGTGAGAATGATGAACATCATGCGCTTCTCGATCACCACGGCCTCGAACCACGTGCGGTTCTGTTCGGTCCAGGGCTGCGCCACGAGTTGCGGCGGAAGCACCCGTTGCAGGTCTTGCGCAATCTGCGGCGCGTCGTTCATGTTGCGGGTCTGCACCCGCAGGCCGGTGGGGCCGCCGGTGCGGAACAGGGCGCTGGCGTCCTGCAGGTTGACCAGCGCCAGGGTGCTGTCGTATTCGTAGTGGCCGACGTTGAAAATGCCCACCACGCGCAGGGTGCGCAGGCGCGGGATCATGCCGGCCGGTGTGATGGAACCACTGGGTACGACCATGGTGATCTGGTCACCAACATTCACCCCCAGGGAATTCGCCAGTTCATTTCCCAGCACCACGCCGAATTCCCCCGGCTTAAGTGCGGCCAGCTTGCCCGCCACCATGTGCTCCGGGATCTGCGACACCCGCGTTTCCTCCCCCGGCTCCACGCCCCACACCAGCACGCCCTGCAGCTGGCTGCCCTGCGCCACAAGCGCCTGCCCTTGGACGAACGGCGCCACGCCGGTGACAGCCGGATTGCCCTTGACCAGCTGCGCCACGCCGCGCCAGTCGGCCATGGCCTGACCGTTGACGTTGAAAATCTGGATATGCGGGATGACGTTGAGCATGCGGTCACGCACCTCTTTCTGAAATCCGTTCATCACCGAGATGACCACGATCAGCGCCGCCACCCCCAGAGCAATGCCCCCGACGGAGATGGCGGATATGAATGAGATGAACCCATTGCGCCGACTGCGCCGCCCGCTGCGGGTATAGCGCCAACCAATGAGCAACTCGTAAGGCCAGGAGAAGGATGCAGACATGGGCATGCAGTGTAGGGGACGGCACGTCGCCCATTGTCGGCGCGAACAATCCCGGCAATTTCCCTTGGCGCCAAGGCACAATGACGGCTTCATTCGCTCTTGTCCCGTAGCCTTCATGCTCCACGCCGCTGCCCTCTCCGCCCTGCTCTGCTGGCTGGGCTGCGCCGCACTCATCGTGCTGGGCCGGCACGCGCATTTCGGACTGGACGAAACTGCTGGCGTGCAGAAATGGCACCGCCACCCCACTCCGCGTACAGGCGGATTCGCTCTGGCGCTCGGCATGATGATCTGCATGCTGTGGCTGATGCATCTCGGCTATGTCAACCTGGCATGGAACGGGCTGCTGGCGCTTGCCATCCTGCCGGTGCTGGCAGCTGGCGTCATCGAAGATCTGCGGCGGCATGTGCCTCCGCGGTGGCGGGCGCTGGCCACGGTGGTGGCCGCCGCACTGGCCGTCTGGCTGCTGGGGGCCACCGTCAGCCACATCGGCCTGTGGCCATTTGACACCTGGCTGCAGGCGTGGCCCCCGCTGGGTTGGCTGATTGCATTGATCGCCATCAGCGCCATGCCGCATGCGGTGAACATGATTGACGGCTACAACGGGCTGGCCGGCATGGTGAGTTTCATGATCTTCGGCGCCATCGGCTATGTGGCGTTCAAGGTCAGTGATCCACTGATCATGGCGCTGAGCCTGTCCGCAATCGGCGCCCTGCTGGGCTTCTTGTTCTGGAACTGGCCGCGCGGCCAGATTTTTCTAGGTGATACCGGCGCCTATCTGCTCGGCTTCTGGATGGCGCTATTGAGCGTGTTGCTGGTGGCGCGCAATCCTGCCGTCTCACCCTGGTTTGCGTTGATGGTGCTGGCGTATCCAGTCTGGGAGTTGCTGTACTCGCTGTGGCGGCGCAAGTTCCGGCGGCGCGCGGGAACGGCGCCCGACACCTTGCATTTGCATCATCTGGTGTACTGGCGGCTGACCCGTCTGATCGACCACGACGACCACCCCGATCCGAGGCAGCGGCGCAATGCCGCCACCTCGCCTTATCTCTGGGCAGTAGCGGCATTCAGCGTCGGGCCGGCCATGCTTTGGTGGCGCAACACCGATTTGCTGATACTGTGCTGCACCGCTTTCGTCACCCTGTATCTGCTGGCCTACCGCGTGCTCGTACAGCGCCGCATCTAGCGCGGCTAAAGCCGCAGGTTCAGGCCACGTCCTGCCAATCAAATGTCCAGACGTTCTGCAGCAGTTTTTCCAGCCAGAAGGCGCCAATCACCGTTTTGACATCGGTCACCTGCCCATTGCGCACCCAGTCCAGGGTGTCCTGGGGACTGGCCTCGAACACATCGAGCAACTCGTTGTCATCGAGCGACTGCTCCCCGGCAACCAAGCCGCGCGCAAACGCCAGGTGGATGGTTTCGTCCGAATAGGAAATGGCGTTGTTGATCGGCCCGATATAGGCCCACTGTCTGGCGCTGTAGCCGGTTTCCTCGCGCAGTTCGCGCTGCGCACAAGCCAGCCAGCCTTCCCCGGCATCGAGCTTGCCCGCAGGGAATTCCACCATAACCCGCTGCATGGGCGTCCGAAACTGACGTTCCATCAGTACATTGCCGTTGTCCAGCAACGGAATGATCATCACTGCACCGGAATGGCGGATGTATTCGCGCGTCACCTGTGCGCCATTTGCGAGTCGCACCAGATCACGCGCAATGTTGAGAAAGGTGCCGTGAAACACCATCTCGCTGTCGAGCGTGTGTTCGCGCAATGCCGCCGCCTGCGGCACACGTGCCGGGTCCGTGCTCATGTGCCGCTGGGAGCGGGGCGACGTTTGACCATGTAGCGCAGCACATAGCCTGGGAAGGCCAGCACCAGGAACATGGCCACCGACACGGCGTAGAACTCCCACTGTTGCGGATAGTTCTGCCCAATCCGCGCTTCAAGCGCACGTCCGATGAAACCAACGATGAAGAACAGAATCAGCAGTTCAGCCAGGCGAAGCCAGATCGACTTCGGAATCTTCTTCAACGGAAACACCAGAAAAAACCGGTTGGAGGCAAAAGGCAGGTTGGCGGCAACGAATGAGAGCACGATGACCAGCCAGATGGCGGAAGTTTGCAAGGTTGGATCCTCTCAGTGCAGGGTGTTGGCGATGGCCTGATAACAGAGGGTCATCAGTCCGCCGGGCAGCAATCCAAGAACCAGGACAGCCAGGCCGTTGAGCGAGAGCAGTGCCCGCGCCCCGCCTGCGCCACTTGCGCGACTGGCCGACAGGGCTGTCGGTGCATCAAAGTACATCACCTTGACCACACGGATGTAATAGAACGCGCCAATGACCGAAAGAATCACCGAATACACCACCAACCACACTCGACCCGTATTCAGCAGAATGGTGAGCACTTCGAGTTTGGCGTAAAAGCCGGCGAATGGTGGAACGCCCGCCAGGGAGAATAGGAGAAAGGTCATGACCCCTGCCATCCAGGGGTCGGTCTTGGCCAGACCGGCGAAGTCGCGAACATCTTCGGCCTCGAAACCCTCGCGCGCCAGCAGCAGAATCACACCAAAGGTGCCCAGCGTGGTGAGCACATAGATGACCATGTAGAACATCGCCCCGCTGTACGCAGTGGATGCCGACAGTCCGTTGCCGTTTAGCATGCCCGACAACAGCGCGAGGAGCACAAAACCGACCTGTGCAATGGTGGAATAGGCCAACATGCGCTTCAAATTGGTCTGGGCGATCGCAGCGAGGTTGCCCAGACCGATGGACAGCACGGCCAGCACCATCAGCATGCCCTGCCAGTCCATCGCCAGCGGGAACATGCCTTCAACCAGCAGGCGGATGGCCATGGCGAATGCGGCGAGCTTGGGTGCGGCGCCAACCATCAAGACGACGGCAGTAGGCGCGCCCTGATAGACGTCGGGAATCCACATGTGAAAGGGCACGGCGCCGAGTTTGAAGGCCAGACCGGCGACGATGAACACCACGCCGAGTACAAGCACAGCGCGGTTGAGCGGCTCAGAGGCGATCATGCGGAAGATCGTGACCAGATCGAGCGACCCCGTCGCGCCGTACAGCATGGACATGCCGTACAGCAAAAAGCCCGATGCCAGCGCGCCAAGCACGAAATACTTCATCGCTGCTTCGGTCGCCAGGGCGCTATCGCGGCGCAGCGCGACAAGCGCATAAAGCGCCAGCGACAACAACTCCAGCCCCAGATAGATGGTCAGCAGGTTGTTGCCCGAAATCATGATGAACTGGCCAAGCAGCGACAGCAGCACCAGACTGAACAACTCGCCACCCCACATCCCGCGATCCAGCGCGTAACGACGTGAGTAGACCAGCGTGACGGCGGTTGCAATGACAGTGAACAGCTTGAGCAGCATGGCCATCGGATCGACGATCAGTGCGCGCGCCATTGCGAACTCCTGCATGCCCGACGCGTAGTACAGACCGCACAACACGGCCAGCCCGACCAAGCCGATGAGAGTGATCCAGTAGCTCACGCGGTGCTGCGTGTCTTTCACATACAAGTCAACAAGCATGACCACACAGGCCAGCGCGAGCAGGAAAATTTCCGGATAAATGGCGATCCAGTTCATGGCGATTGTTGTCACTGCAATTTGGAAGACGCCGCAAACTGCAGCAAATGTTGCACCGAAGCCTGCATCGGATCGGTGAAGAATTTGGGATACACACCCATCCAGATGACCGCGCCCACGAGGACCGCGAGCATGAAGAACTCGCGCGCGCCGATGTCTTTGAGCGCAGCCACGTGGTCATTGGCGATCGGGCCGAAATACACCCGCTTGATCATCCACAGCGTGTAGCTGGCGGCGAGGATCAGGGTGGTGGCTGCAAGCAGGCCGATCCAGAAATTGAACTTCACTGCGGCCAGAATCACCATCCACTCCCCGACGAATCCGCTGGTGCCCGGCAGACCCGCATTGGCCATGCCAAACAGCACCGCAAGCGCTGCAAATTTTGGCATGGTGTTGGTGACGCCGCCGTAATCGGCGATCTCGCGGGTGTGCATGCGGTCGTACAGCACACCGATAGTCAGGAACATGGCGCCGGAAATGAAGCCGTGCGAAATCATCTGGACCAGACTGCCCTGCACGCCGAGATCGGAGAACAGGAAAAAGCCCAGAGTGACAAAACCCATGTGCGCGATGGACGAGTATGCCACCAGCTTTTTCATGTCGGCCTGCACCAGCGCGACAAAGCCGATGTAGATCACCGCGATCAGAGACAGCGCGATCATCACCGGAGCGAGCGCATGGCTGGCGTCGGGCAGCATGGGCATGGAGAAGCGGATGAAGCCGTAAGCACCGAGCTTCAGCATGATGGCCGCAAGAATCACCGAACCACCGGTGGGCGCCTCGACGTGTGCATCCGGCAGCCAGGTGTGCACCGGCCACATCGGAATCTTCACCGCGAAGGCAAAGAAGAAGGCAATAAAGATGAAGATCTGCGCCGTCATCGTCAGCGGGACGTGATACCAGTTGGCAATATCGAAGCTCCCTCCAGACTGCAGGTAGAGGTAGATCAGCGCGACCAGCATGAGCAGCGATCCGGCCAGGGTGTAGAGGAAGAACTTGAACGCGGCATACACCCGGCGCGGCCCACCCCAGATGCCGATGATGAGGTACATCGGGATCAGCGTGGCTTCGAAGAACACATAGAACAGCAAGGCGTCGGTTGCGGCAAACACGCCGATCATCAGCCCGGAAAGAATGAGGAAGGCGGCAAGATAGAGGTTGACTCGATCCTTGATGACTTCCCAGGCACTGATCACCACGATGACCGTCATCAACGCGGTCAGCGGTACGAACCAGAGGGACACGCCGTCAATCCCCAACGCGTAGCGGATGTTTAGAGGACGAATCCACGGCACGGATTCGACAAACTGCATGCCCGTCTGTGCATTGTCAAAACCGAAAATCAGCGGCAATGTGATGAGAAAGGCGATCAGCGAGCCGATCAGCGCCAGCCAGCGCGCGGTGCCAGCGCGCTGCTCGCCCTGGACGAACAGCAGCACGACGCCGAAAGCGATGGGAATCCAGATGGACAGACTGAGCAGGGGAAGAGATTGCATTCTTGTATCGCGCTTCGCTGTTATCTGATGAACCAGCCGGACAACAGCTTGCCCGGAACAAAGTAGCCCATGAACACCACCACGCCGCCGATCATCGCCAGGGCGTAGTAATAGATGTAGCCGGTCTGCAGCAGGCGCACCACCCGCGCAGTCCAGCCAACCATGCGCGCCGTGCCGTTGACCAGCAGACCGTCGATCAGGCCCACGTCACCGCCCTTCCACAGTCCCTTGCCGACCAGCCGCACGGCGGCGGACAGCACATACTGGTTGAACCAGTCGAAGTAATAGTTGTTTTCCAGAACGGTATAGATTGGTCCCAAGGCGCGCCGCACGGCTTGCGGGAACCGCAGATTCACCATGTATCCGTAATAAGCGGTGGCAATGCCTGCCAGCGCGAGCCACAGCGGCAGCGAGGACAGACCATGCATCATCATCTGGATCTGACCATGCCAGTCTTCGCCAAGATCACGCATCGCAGGATGTGCGGCCGCATCGACAAAAATCGATCCCTGGAAAAACTGCCCGTGCAGCAGAGGCTGAATGAACAGATAGCCGGCCAGGATTGACGGAATCGCCAGCATGATCAGCGGCACAGTCACCACCCAAGGCGACTCATGCGGCTCGTGCGCGCCGCCATGTCCATGATCGTGCCCATGTCCGTGCGCATCGTGGGGCAAATGCCGGAAGCGCTCTTCGCCATGGAACACCAGGAAATACATGCGGAAGGTGTAGAGCGCAGTCACGAACACGCTGGCGACGACGGCGAAATACGCGAAGCCTGACCCTGCCAGATCACTGGCATGCACCGCCTCGATGATGCTGTCCTTGGAAAAGAATCCGGCAAACGGCGGAATGCCGCTGAGCGCCAGCGCGCCGATCAGGAACGTGATCCAGGTGATGGGCATGTATTTGCGCAAGCCACCCATATGCCGCATGTCCTGATCATGATGCATGCCGATGATCACCGAGCCAGCCGCCAGAAACAGCAAGGCTTTGAAGAAGGCATGGGTCATCAGATGGAACACCGCGACTGAGTAGGCAGAAGCGCCCAGAGCGACGGTCATATATCCCAGTTGCGACAGCGTGGAATAGGCGATGACACGCTTGATGTCGGTCTGCACCACACCCAGGATGCCCATGAACAACGCGGTGATGGCGCCGATGACCAGAATGAAGGACAACGCGGTGTTCGACAGCTCGAACAATGGCGACATGCGCGCCACCATGAAAATGCCGGCGGTCACCATGGTGGCGGCGTGAATGAGCGCGGAAATCGGCGTCGGGCCTTCCATCGAGTCGGGCAGCCAGACGTGCAGCGGGAATTGCGCGCTCTTGCCCATGGCGCCGATGAACAGCGAGATGCACGCCACTGTGATCAGCATCCAATCGGTTCCCGGCAAATGCAGCAGCGCGAGTTCAGGCCCCTTGGCGAAAATGTCGGTGTAGTTCAGGCTGCCGGTGTAGGCGGCCAGCAGGCCGATGCCGAGGATGAAGCCGAAGTCGCCCACCCGGTTGACGATGAAGGCCTTCATGTTGGCGAATACCGCCGTGGGCCGTGTGTACCAGAAACCGATCAGCAGATACGACACCAAACCTACCGCTTCCCAGCCGAAGAACAACTGGAGCATGTTGTTGCTCATCACCAGCATCAGCATGGAGAAGGTGAACAGCGAGATGTAGCTGAAGAAGCGCTGATAACCGTCGTCGTCGGCCATATAGCCGATGGTGTAGATGTGCACCGCCAGCGACACAAAGGTCACCACAGCCATCATCATGGCCGTCAGGCCGTCGATCAGGAAGCCCACCTCCATGTGCAATTTGCCCGCCGTCATCCAGTTGTAGATCGTGGCGTTGAAGTGGGCGCCGTTGACCACGTCCTTGAGCACGACAAGAGACAGGACGAACGACAGGCCAACCGACAGCGTGGTCAGCCAGTGCGATGCCGATCGGCCGATCGCCCGCCCGAACAGACCGACGATGATGGACGAGACAAGTGGCGCCAGTGCGATGACCAGCAGCAAGGTGGGGTTCAGCGTGGCTTGCATGGACTCAGCCCTTGAGTTGGTCGAGTTCCTCGACGTCGATGGTGTTGAGGTTGCGGAACAGCACGACCAGAATGGCCAGGCCGATGGCCGACTCTGCCGCAGCAACAGTGAGGATGAAGAACACGAAGACCTGCCCGGCAAAATCCTGCAGGTAGTGCGAGAAGGCGATGAAGTTCAGGTTGACGGCCAGCAGCATCAACTCGATCGCCATCAGAATGACGATGAGGTTGCGGCGGTTGAGAAAAATGCCGACCACCGAGATGGCAAACAGAATGGCGCCAAGGACCAGGTAATGCGCCAGGGTAAGTGAACCGAGCATGGCTTACTCCTTGGGTTGGGCGGGCATGGACACCAGTCGCACGCGGTCTTCGCGGCGGGCCTTGATCTGTTCGGAAGCAGGCATGCGCCGCACGTCCTTGCGTTTGCGCAAGGTGAGCGCAATGGCAGCAATAATCGCGACCAGCAGAATGACTGCAGCGATTTCCACTGCGAACAGATATTGGGAATACAGAACAATGCCGAGCGCGCGGGTGTTGGACAGATGGGTGAGCGGATTGTCTGCGGAAGCAGCCGCACCCACTTGCGCAGCGCGTGTCATGCCGCCGATCTGGAAACCCTGCATCAGCACCGCCGCCATTTCGAGCACGATGAGGACACCCACCAAGGCTGCCACCGGAAAGTAGCGCCAGAAGCCCTTGCGAATGCTGTCGAGGTTGATGTCGAGCATCATCACCACGAACAGGAACAGCACCATCACCGCTCCCACATACACCAGGACCAGCACGATGCCGAGGAACTCCGCGCGTAGCAGCAGCCAGATGGCCGACATTTGAAAAAACGACAGCACCAGATAGAGCGCCGAGTGCACCGGGTTACGCGCCGTGATCACGCGCAGTGCGGCGAACAGCAGCACGGCGGAAAACAGGTAGAACAGGATGGTTTGAACGTCCATGGTCACAACAGAGGCCTTGCCGCGGCGACAGCCGTCGGCATCGAAACAATGGGGGAACGCCAAGCCTGCTTCAGCGCGAAACAGGCATGCGGCGATCAGCGGTATGGGGCGTCGGCCTCCTTGGTGGCGGCGATGTCTTTTTCGTAGCGGTCACCCACGGCCAGCAGCATCTCTTTGGTGAAGTAGAGATCGCCACGTTTTTCACCGTGGTATTCAAAAATCGGGGTTTCCACAATCGAGTCGACTGGGCAGCTTTCTTCGCACAGCCCGCAGAAAATGCACTTAGTCAGGTCGATGTCATAGCGCGTCGTGCGGCGAGTGCCGTCCTCACGCTGCTCGGACTCGATGGTGATCGCCAACGCCGGGCAGACGGCTTCGCACAGTTTGCAGGCGATGCAGCGCTCTTCGCCATTGGGGTAGCGGCGCAGGGCATGCAGGCCGCGAAAACGCGGCGATAGGGGCGTTTTCTCCTCCGGATACTGCACCGTGATCTTGCTCTTGAAGGCGTACTTGCCCGTCAGCGCCAGCCCCTTGAGGAGCTCGACGAGGAAAAAGCTGTTGAATGTGTCACGCAAAGCGGCCATGGGTCTGCCTCACTTCCAGATAGTCCAGGGGGTTTGCATCCACGCCGCCACCACGACCAGCCAGATGAGGGTGACAGGAATAAAAATCTTCCAGCCCAGACGCATGATCTGGTCATAGCGGTAGCGCGGGAATGTGGCACGCAGCCAGAGGAACATACTGACCATAACGAAGGTCTTGATGCCCAGCCAGATCCAGCCCGGAATGAAACCGAGGAAAGCAACCGGCGCATCCCAGCC
>JBAUTC010000449.1:0-7772 GCA_049582025.1 Thiomonas sp. | reverse complement strand
GTGAACATCAGTCCCGGCTTGCCTCGCTCGCTGTCGTGGGTCGGGCGGTACGGCTCAGGCGACGCTGAAGGTCTTGCCCTGCGCGGCGAGTTCTGCCAGAAGGGGCGCGGGTTGCCAGAAGTCGGCGTCGCCTCCGGGCTGGGCCGCAAACTGGTGCATGCGCCGCGCCACCATGAACAGCCCGACCAGATCGGCATAACCCATCGGCCCGCCGCGCCAGGCCGGAAAGCCGTAGCCGGCGAGGTACACCATGTCGATGTCGGAGGCGCGCTGCGCAATGCCTTCGGCCAGCAGGCGCGCACCCTCGTTCACCAGGGCGTAGAGGCAGCGGTCGACGATTTCCGCGTCGTCGATCCTGCGCGGCGTCACGCCGATGTCCTTGCGATGCGCGGCAATCAGCGCATCGACCTCCGGATCGGGCAGCGCGGTGCGGTTGCCGGCCTCGTAGCGGTACCAGCCCTTGCCGGTCTTCTGACCAAAGCGCCCCTGCTCGCACAGGCGGTCGGCCAGGCGGGAATACTTGACGTGCGGCTTTTCGACGTAACGTCGTTTGCGGATCGCCCAGCCGATGTCGTTTCCGGCCAGGTCACCCATGCGAAACGGTCCCATCGCCATGCCCCATGCCTCCAGCGCCCGGTCCACCTGCTGCGGGCTGGCGCCCTCTTCCACCAGATAGTTGGCCATGCGGCCATAATGTTCGAGCATGCGGTTGCCGATGAAGCCGTCACACATGCCAGACACCACCGCGGTCTTGCGAATGGTCCTGGCCAGCTTCATGACGGTGGCCAGGACGTCCTTGGCCGTGGCTTTGCCGCGCACGACTTCGAGCAGCTTCATCACATTGGCAGGGCTGAAAAAATGCATGCCGACCACGTCTTGCGGACGTTTGGTGACCGCAGCGATGGCGTCGAGATCCAGGGTTGATGTATTCGATGCCAGAATCGCCCCGGGTTTGGCCGTGGCATCCAGTCGCGCGAACACCGCGCGCTTGACCTCCATGTCTTCGAACACCGCTTCGATGACGAGATCACAATCGGCCAGCTGCGCGAACTCCAGAGTGGGCTGCAGCAAGCCCATGTGCTTGTCCACCTGCTCGGGCTTGAGCTTGCCCTTCTTCGCCGAGTTGTCGTAGTTCCTGCGGATGGTGGCCACGCCGCGATCCAGCGCGTCCTGCTGCGATTCGACCAGCGTGACGGGAATTCCGGCGTTGAGGAAATTCATGCTGATCCCGCCGCCCATGGTGCCTGCGCCGATCACACCCACCCTGGCGATGGGGCGGACCGGCGTGTCGGCCGGCACGTCGCTGATCTTCGAGGCCGCGCGTTCGGCGAAAAAGGCATGGCGCAGCGCGTGTGATTCCGGCGTGGCCATGAGCATGAAGAACAGGTTGCGTTCCTGCAGCGCGCCTTCGGCGAAGGGCCCGAGCGAACCGGCGATCGCCTCAACGCATTGCAGCCGCGCCGGCTCGCGCGGAAACTGGGCGGCCACCGCGGTGCGGGCGAACTGGATGAAGGCCTCGGCGTCGGGGTGATCCACTGCGCGGTCGCGCACTCGCGGTGTGGGTTGCGCCGAGGCTGCCAGCCTGCGCGCGACCTCCGCCGCAGCGGCCACCACATCGTCTTCGACCACGGCATCGAACAGAGCGGTGGCGGCCAGCATGCCGGCGGGCACGGGCTCGCCGGAGACGATCATGTTCATCGCATGTTCCAGCCCCGCCGCACGCGGCAGGCGCTGGGTGCCACCAGCGCCGGGCGGAAGCCCGAGTTTGACCTCGGGCAGCGCAACCAGGGCCCTGGACAAGGCAACGCGGCCATGGCAACCGAGTGCGAATTCCAGCCCGCCGCCCACGCAGGTGCCGTTGATCGCGGCGACCACCGGCTTGACGCAGGCTTCGGCCACGGCGATGACGTCGTGCAGATGCGGCGACGCAATCGCTTCGGGTTTGCCAAATTCACGCAGGTCCGCACCGCCGGAAAACAGTGACCCGGCGCCGGTGACAACGATGCCCGCCACGGCCGGATCGTTTGCTGCGGCATCGATTGCGGCCACCAGCAGGCGGCGCTGCTCGCGGCCAAAACCGTTGACTGGCGGGTTATCGAGGGTGAGAACGGCGATGTCGCCAAGACGCGATGCGTGGACGCTGCTGCTCATGTTGTCTCCTGGAATGCACCGCGGGCGGCATCTACCGGGTGGGGATGGCACCGGATATTCTGCTGTGCAGAACTGTGTTTTGAATATGATCGATGCTAATCTGCGCGCCAAATGTTGTAAAGCCAGCCCCACACTCTCACGTCACCGCACCTCATGCAAAAAGTCCACGTGCTGTCGAGCAAGGAAGAACTCGATGCCGAACGCCTCGATGACCATGTGGTCATCGTGCTCGATGTGTTGTTCGCCACCACCTCGGCGCTCGCTGCGCTGCAGGCGGGCGCCAGTGTCGTGATCCCGGCGCTGGATGCCGCGGATGCGCTACGGATCGCTGCCGGGCTCGACGGAACGCAGCCCATCCTCAGCGGCGAACTCAACGCCGAGACCCTGTCCGGCTTTGCCCACCCCACCCCCCTGACCCTGTTGCGCCACGACCTGCGCGACCGCGCGCTCATCTACAGCACGACGAACGGCACCGTGGCGCTGCGCAAGGCGCAGACCGCCGCGCAGGTGTATGCGGCCAGCCTGCGCAACGCCCAGGCCACCATCGACCACGTGTTGCGCACGCAAGGGCAGCGCACCGTGCTGCTGGTGTGCGCCGGGTCCGCCGGAAAGTTCAACCTGGAAGACTTTTACGGCGCCGGTCTGCTGGTCTCGGCGCTGCAGCAGGCGCCGGGAGAACGCAGCTATTCCGATGCAGCAATAGCTGCCGCGCTGCTGCAGAAAAACAGCCCCGCGCTGCAGTGTTTGCGGGAGTCACGCGTCGGCCGGCTGATGCAATGCCGCAACCTTGAGGAGGAGGTGCACTACGCCGCACAGACGAACGCTGACAGCGTGGTGGCCCAACTGCGTGACGGCCGGTTGGTGCGCGTCTGATCCTTGCGCCGTGCTGCCGCGCTCAAGCAGCACGGCGCGTGCGGCTCAGGACTGCATCAATTTTTGGAGTTCCTGCACCATGGCGATGAGTTTTGGCCGGACCTCGTCGAGCAGCATCTGACGCGACAGCAGGAAGGCCGGACCGCCGCAATTGATCGCCATCGGCGGCATGCCGCCGCCGGGATGAAAACCCACGGCAATGGCATTCACATCGGGTTGCCAGTCGCCGAACGAGCAGGTCACGCCGATGTTGCGATAGTCGTCCAGCGCATGGTCGATCCCGCGTTTGAGCGCAGGCCAGGCCAGTCCGTCGAGCGCCGCCAGATCGTCAAAAATCGTCTCCTGTTCGCGCGCGTTCGCCACGGCAAGGTAGGCGCGCCCCATGGCCGTGGTGGCGATGGGGATGCGCGAACCCACGTCCAGGCTCAGAGTCAGCGCGGAAGTGCTGCGGCAGTTCTCGACATAAATCAGCGACAGGCGGTCGCGCGTGCCCAGCGACACCATGGCCCTGGACGCATCCGCCAGCTCCTGCATCAAGGGGCGGGCCACCTGACGCACATCCATGCGGGCCAGCGCCGTGCTGCCCAGCGACAGCGTGGCGGTGCCGAGGCGGTACTTGCCGCTGTCGTCGTCCTGAGTGAGATAGCCCAGGCTGGTCAGTGTGTAGGTCAGCCGCGAGACGGTGGATTTTGGCAGCTCGCAGCGCTGCGCAATGTCCAGATTGCCCAGCGCCTTGTCGCGCGAGCGAAAACAGGAGAGCACCTCCAGGCCGCGCGCCAGTGCGGTGACGAACTGGCGATCGTCCTTCGGCGCGCCTGACGAGGCCTCGTCGTGAGCTGATGGTATCAATCGAGTTTCCGGCGTGCGCATGACATTTTGATCTCCGTCGATATGGGATGGGGCGAGCGGCCACGCTTGACAGGGCGTCCGGCACCCCGAACAATCGCCACCATATTTCACGGAACATAATTCCGCAATGCGGTTTTGTTTTTAAGTCGAGATGGAGCGGTTTTCGTCCATTTCGCTGTCGGGAAAGGACAACAGCGCATGGACATTGATCTGCTCCCAGAACACGCCGCGTTCCGCACCGAGGTTCAAGCCTTTTTGCAGGCCTCCCTGCCGCAGGACATCCGGCAAAAGGGCTTACGTGGCGCGCCACTGGAAAAGGATGACTTCGTGCGTTGGCAGCGCATCCTGCATGCCAAGGGCTGGGGTGCGCCCAACTGGCCAACAGCATTTGGCGGCCCCGGCTGGAGCGCGGTGCAGCAGGCCCTGTTCGACGAGGAATGCGCGCTGGCCGGCGCTCCGCGTCAACTTCCCTTCGGACTGAAAATGCTCGCCCCGGTGCTGATGCGGTTTGGCAGCGAGGCGCAACAGCAGGCCTACCTGCCGGACATCGCCAGCGGTGCGGTTTGGTGGTGCCAGGGCTACTCCGAACCCGGCTCCGGTTCCGATCTGGCCTCGCTCAAGACCCGCGCGGTGCGCGACGGCGACGACTACGTCGTCACCGGGCAGAAAACCTGGACCACGCTCGGTCAATATGCCGACTGGATCTTCTGCCTGGTGCGCACCGACCCGGCGGCAAAACCGCAGCAGGGAATTTCCTTTCTGCTCATCGACATGCACGCGCCCGGCGTGACCGTGCGCCCGATCATCCTCCTGGACGGCGAGCATGAGGTCAACGAAGTGTGGTTCGACGCGGTGCGCGTGCCCGTCGCCAACCGCGTGGGCGAAGAAAACCAGGGCTGGACCATCGCCAAATACCTGCTTGGCCACGAGCGCAGCAATATCGCTGGTGTGGGCATCTCCAAGCGGGAGATGGCCCGGCTGAAAGCCATTGCCACGCGCGACGATGCCAACGGCCGGCGACTGCGCGCCGATGCGCTGTTCGGTGCGCGCGTGGCCCAGCTCGAGATCGACCTGCTCGCGCTGGAAATCACCCAGCTTCGCCTGCTGCAGCGCAGCGGCCCGCCCGGCCCCGAAAGCTCCATGCTCAAAGTGCTGGGCAGTGAACTGCAGCAGCGCATTGCCGAATTGTCGATGCACGCCGCCGGTGCACACGCCCTGCCCTTCGGGCCCGACGCTCCGGAAGCGGACGACCAGGGCGATGCGCTGCTTGCCGCGCAATACGCCAACTGGCGCAAGCTGTCCATTTTCGGCGGCAGCAACGAAATCCAGAACAACATCCTGGCGCGCGCGCTGGGTCTGTAAAGGGAGACGGCATGCAGTGGCAGCCCACAGAACAGCAGACGCAACTCGCCGACGCGCTGCGCCGGTTCATCCAGCGCGACTACAGCTTCGAGAAACGCCGCGCACTCGGCGTCGGCCCGGGCTTCAGCCCCGGTGCCTGGTCCACGTTGGCCGAAATCGGCCTCACCGCCCTGCTGGTGCCTGAGGCGCATGGTGGCCTGGGCGCCAGCGTGCAGGACGCACTGCACGCGCTGCAGACCCTGGCGCCGGCCCTGCCACTGGAGCCGGTCGTGGCCAGCGCCCTCCTTGCGACCCATCTGCTCGCGTCCTGCGAGCAGAGCACAGATGCGCAGTCGTGGCTGCGGCGCATGACCGAAGGCAAGGCCATCGCCACACCCGCGGTGTTGGAACCGGGCGCCGGATTTGCGACTGGACAGCCGCTGACCAGCGCGCGACGCACTGGCGATGGCTGGCGACTCGATGGCATCAAGACCCTGGTGCTGCAGGCACAGTACGCAGACGTCTTGCTGGTCTCGGCGCGGGTTGGAGACGCCGGCATCGCCTGGTTCGCCGTGCCGACCGACAGTACCGGCCTCACTTTGCGCCCCTATGCCCTGCTCGACGGCCAGCGCGCCGGGGACGTGACATTCAACGGCGTGCCGCTTGCCGCCGATGCCAGCATCGACCCGGCCGGTCAAGGCAACGCGCTGAGCGACGGACTGCAGGCCTTGTGGCTGGCCGCGTTGTGTGCGGAAGCGGTCGGCCTGTTGCAGGCCACGCTGGATGCCACCGTGGCCTACCTCAATACCCGCCAGCAGTTCGGCCAGCCCATCGGCCGCTTTCAGGTGCTGCAGCACCGCGCGGTGGCGATGTGGATGGATGTGGAGCAGGCGCGTTCCATGGCCTTGCTCGCCGCGGATATCTGCACCCAATCGGGCAATCCGCAACGCGGCCACCTGCTTGCGGCGGCCAAGGCGCGGGTGGGCCAGGCCTGCCGCAACGTGTCGCAGGAGACCATCCAGCTGCATGGCGGCATGGGCATGACCGACGAAATGCAGGTGAGTCACTGGTTCAAGCGCCTGACCACCATCGACCTGTGGCTCGGCGACAGCGACGCCCATCTGCAGCAGGTGGCCCGCGGCGTGATGGAGTTCGATCCCGCCTGATTCTTGATTTCTGATTTCTTTCCGTCCACAGGGACTCAATCTCATGCAAATCTTTCAAGACAAGACGGCCGTGATCACCGGCGCGGCTGGCGGCATCGGCCTGGCGCTGGCGCGTCAGGCTGCCGCGCGCGACATGCAACTGGTGCTGAGCGACCTCGACGCAGAGCGCCTGCAACAGGCCGCCGCCAGCCTCGATCTGCCGATGGAGCGTGTGCTGCTGCACACCGCCGATGTCAGCCGCGAGGCCGATGTCGCGGCGCTGGCGGACGCCAGTTTCAGCCGCTTCGGCGCGGTGCACCTGCTGTTCAACAATGCCGGGGTGGGGTTCAGCCGGCTCACCACCGAACATCAGGCCGCGGACTGGGAGTGGGTGCTCGGGGTCAACCTCATGAGTGTGGTGCATGGGATCCGACATTTTGTGCCGCGCATGCAGCTGCAAGACGAGCCCAGCCATGTGGTGAACACCGCGTCCGCGGCGGGCCTGCTGTCCAGCCCCGGCATGGCCGCATACAACGTGAGCAAGCATGGCGTGGTCACGTTGTCTGAAACCCTTTACGCCGAACTGACCGAGCAGTGCTCCAGCGTGGGCGTGTCGGTGCTCTGCCCGGCGTGGGTGCCCACCGGCATTGCCCGCAGCGCCAAGCATCGCCCGACCCGCTTTGGGCGCGAAGCCGACCTTTCGCCCCAGTCCGCCACCTATGCAGCGCGCATGGCCGAGGCGGTGCAGTCCGGTCGTCTCACGCCCGATGACATTGCCCGCACCACCTTCGAGGCGGTGGAACGCGGGTCGTTCTACATCGTGCCGCATCGCAAGATCCTGCAGGCCGTGCAATTGCGCTGCCAGGACATGCTGGAGGGCCGCAACCCCACCGCACTCACGCCGCCTGGCGCCGCGGAGGGTACGCAATGAAAGCCCTGCTCTGCACCGCTTTTGGCCCGATCGACACCCTGCGCCTGCGCGACACGCCCGACCCCGCGCCCGCCGCGGGTGAAGTGGTGATTGCGGTGAAGGCCTGCGCCCTGAACTTCCCGGACGCACTGATGGTGCAGGGTCTGTACCAGACCAGACCGCCCCTGCCGTTTTCCCCCGGCGCAGAGTTTGCCGGCGTCATCCTGGACGTGGGAGACGGGGTTTCCGGTTACCAGCCGGGAGATGCGGTCATCGCGTTCGCCGGACATGGCGGACTGGCAGAACGCTGTGCGGTTGACGCGCGGCGCATCATGCCCCTGCCAGCGGGGATGGACTTTGCGCAGGGCGCGGCTTTCGTGCTCACCTACGGCACGGCCTTGCATGCGCTCAAGGACGTGGCGCAGTTGCGGCCCGGCGAAACCGTCGCCGTGCTCGGCGCTGGCGGCGGCGTCGGCCTTGCGGCGATCGACGTTGCCAAGGCC
>JBAUTC010000448.1:0-3699 GCA_049582025.1 Thiomonas sp. | reverse complement strand
GTCGTGCTGGACCTGCCAGCGGTGGGGGAAAACTTGCAGGACCATCTCGACATCTGCACGTTGACCGCCTGTACGCAACCCGTGACCTACGACAAGGTCAATGTCGTGCTGGCAGGCTTGCAGTTCTGGTTGACCCGGCAGGGGATTGGCACATCCAACGCTGCTGAAGGAGGCGGATTCCTGCGCTCACGATTCGCCACGGACGCGCGCTGTGACGTGCAATTCCACTTCGTTCCGGCCCTGCTGGACGACCACGGACGGGGGCGACTGTCGGGGCACGGCTACACCCTTCATGCCTGCGTGCTGCATCCGCGCAGCCGCGGCCGCATCCGCCTGCACAGCGCCGATCCGGCGGCTCATCCGGCGATTCAAGCCAACTATTTGAGCGATCCGGAAGGGTTCGATTTACAACGGATGCGCGAAGCGGCGCGCGTGTCCCGCGATATCTTGGCGCAACCTGCATTCGACGCCTGGCGTGGCGCGGAAATCTTCCCAGGCGCGCAAACCGTCACCGATACCGACTTCACCGACTTTATCCGCAGGAAGGCGGAGACTGTCTATCACCCCGTCGGCAGTTGCCGCATGGGCGCAGACAATGCCAGCGTTGTCGATCCCCAACTTCGCGTCCGGGGAATCACGGGCTTGCACATCGCCGATGCCGCGATCATGCCCGAGGTGCCGACCGGAAACACCAACGCGCCGACGATGATGATCGCTGAGCGGGCCAGCGCGTGGCTCAGAGAAGCGGGTGACCGACAAACCGGACCCGAGCGCCCCTAGAAAGTCCCCTGCAAACAAGGGGGGGCACCAGCGGTCGGGGATAGACCTGGCATTCCTGGTTGAGAACAATGTCCCGAGGCGAGCAAGAAACATATTTTTGTCGCCAAAATTGCCAAAAATTTCACACCAACCATTCAGTCAAACGGCGCAGAATGCACGTATTGATGGATCGTGGGAATGACAATCCATGCCAATCTTGATACTTCAAGGGCTCGCTCGCAATGGCTGCTCAACTTTGAGAGTGAAAAATGTTCAAGATATTTAATCTTTATATTCCAGCCAAAATGACTCTGGAATTGCTGGTTGATCTGGCAATTTCGGCTCTTTCATTTGGCTTGGCAACCTGGACAGTCTTTCTGCTGACTGTGGGGCAGCATGACTTTTCCTACTGGGCGAAGCAAGGTTTTTACCCCTTATCGCTGTACGTCGCATTGACTGCGCTGCTCTATACAGCACTGGGCGTCTATCGTATCGACGCAGAAAATAGTCTGCGGAATTTTCTGGGGCGCACTTCCGTTGCGTTTGCACTTGTGTTTTTCCCGGTCTATTGGTTTACGCTGGTATTTACAGAGGCTGGAAGTTCATTTCGCGTGCTGGCATTTGCTTATCTCTATCAAATGGCGTTGTTGATTGTCATCCGTTTCATACTTCTGAGGCAGACCGCACTCTCGGGACTGACCAGGCGGATCTTGATTGTCGGAAACGGGCGGGAAGCGCAATCGCTGTCGCGCCAGATCATGGAACGCCATAGCGCCTCATACACCATCGCCGGATTTTATCCGACCGAGAATTCGGATCAGTCGCGAATTCAATTGACGGGGAAAGTGTTTGACGGAAACGTTCCACTTGAGCAAGTCGTGCTTGAAACACGGGTTGATGAAATTATTGTCGCAGTGCGCGAGCATCGTGGAGGTGTTCTTCCCATCAGGCAGCTATTGGAGGCGCGCATTCTTGGTACTCCCGTTCATAATTTGCCAACATTTTATGAACGACTGAGAGGGGAGGTGCCGCTGGAAAGCATGAAGGCAAGCTGGTTGATTTATGGAGGCGGTTTTACGCAAGGCCATATCAGAGCGTGGGCCAAGCGCCTGTTCGATATTTTAAGTGCCAGCATATTGCTGCTTGCGTTGTGGCCCGTCATGGTGCTGGCTGCATTGTTCATCAAGCTGGAAGATCATGGCCCGATTTTTTTCCAGCAAGAACGCGTTGGCTTATTCGGAAAGACGTTTTATTGCCTCAAGTTTCGCAGCATGCGTACGGATGCCGAAAAAGACGGTGTCGCCCGTTGGGCGAGCACAAACGACCAGCGCATTACACGGGTCGGCGGATTCATCAGGAAAACGCGAATAGACGAACTTCCGCAATTGATCAATGTCTTGCGCGGAGAAATGAGCATGGTCGGTCCTCGGCCAGAGCGCCCGACGTTTGTGGACATGCTTGAAAAGGACATTCCGTTTTATGCAATTCGTCATAGCGTGAAACCGGGTGTTACAGGGTGGGCCCAGGTGCGTTATGCATATGGCGCTTCCGTCGAGGATTCAAAGCGAAAATTGCAATTCGACCTTTATTATGTGAAAAACAACAGTGTTTTTCTGGACTTCTTTATTTTATTCGAAACGGTGCGCGTCGTTATTTTCGGTGAAGGCGCAAGGTAATTTTACTTGAGAGAATCAAAATGACTGTTGTTGCTGTGGTTGGATTGGGGTATGTCGGGTTGCCGTTGGCGGTTGAATTTGGAAAGAAATTTCGCACCATTGGATTCGATTTGTCAGTGGACAAGATCAATGCATATTGCAAGCATATTGATCCCACTGGAGAGGTCAGCCAAGAGGAGCTGAAGCAGGCCACGCATCTTGAGCCCACAACGGACCCGGAAAAAATCAAGGAAGCGGATTTTGTGATTGTTGCAGTGCCGACGCCGGTTGATGAGGCGCACAACCCGGATTTCAGTCCCTTGGTCGGCGCAAGCAAGTCAGTTGGAAAATACCTCAAGACCGGCGCGATCGTGGTGTATGAGTCCACCGTGTATCCCGGGGCAACGGAAGAAATATGCGTACCTATTTTGGAGAAGGAATCCGGGCTGCAATGGAAAAGGGATTTTTTTGTCGGATATTCCCCGGAACGCATTAACCCCGGTGACAGGGAACACACGCTGACGCGTATCGTCAAAGTGGTTTCTGGGGATACGGAACAGACGCTTGATGTCGTTGCAGATGTGTATGGGGCCGTCATCACGGCTGGCGTTTACCGTGCGCAAAGCATCAAAGTGGCCGAAGCGGCAAAGGTCATTGAAAACACACAGCGCGATTTGAATATTGCGCTAATGAATGAGTTGTCACTGATTTTTCACCGGATCGGCATTGATACCGTGGAAGTCTTGAAGGCAGCCGGGACGAAGTGGAATTTTCTGCCGTTTCGGCCGGGGTTGGTGGGGGGGCACTGCATCGGCGTCGATCCCTATTACCTGACTCACAAGGCCGATATGCTTGGCTATCACCCACAAGTGATTCTTGCAGGTCGTCGGATTAATGATGGGATGGGAAAATATATCGCTGAACAAACGATCAAACAGATGAGCCAGGCTGGGCTTCCAATCAAGGGGAGCGATGTAATCGTACTGGGTTTAACGTTCAAGGAAAATTGCGCTGATTTGCGTAACTCGAAAGTCATCGATGTGATTCGTGAGTTGGACTCCTACGGTGTGAATGTAATTGTGCATGATCCAATCGCGGAACCACGCGAAGCGATGCATGAATATGGAGTCGCCTTGACCCCTTGGTCGGAATTACCGCGCGCTCAGGCGATCGTTGCCGCAGGTGCCCATCAAGAGTATAAGAATTTTTCGGCATCTGAGCTGCTGGAAAAATTGCAGCTGGATGGCATTTTCATGGACATTAAATGCCAGTATGACCCAATGGT
>JBAUTC010000447.1:0-16219 GCA_049582025.1 Thiomonas sp. | reverse complement strand
GGCCTTGTTGCTTTCTACGGTGTAGTCGAAGCCGGCTGATCCACGGGTCTCGGGCGGCGATCTTCACCCACGGCAACATAGGTCAGCACCGCTTCGGTCACCTTGACGATTTCCACGTTTGAAGGTGTGCGCTGTGCGTACACCTCCACCCGCACCGAGACCGATGTGTTGCCCACATGGTCGATTTCGGTATAGAACGACAGCACATCGCCGACCAGGACGGGTTGTTTGAAGGTGAATTCTTTCACCGCCACGGTGGCAACCCGGCCCTTGGCGCGCCAGGCGGCGGTAATTCCACCAGCAATGTCCACCTGTGCCATGATCCAGCCGCCAAAGATGTCCCCATGCATGTTCACATCGGCAGGGAGGGCCTGGGCGCGCAGGGTGGGCGCGCGGTCGGGGAGTTGGGGGGCAGGGGTCATGAGTGGCTCCGGGCAGATCGCCGTCGTGGCGCAGATAATTTACATAGGGCGCGTAGTTTAAGGGGCTGGCCTGCCCCGTCTGCGTTGCGTTCATCCTGTCGGCAAGCCGCGCTTGCCAGTATTTCATCCATCCATGCACGCCAGACCTTCCTCTGCTTTGCCAGAGCCGCCCGCGCATTCGCGCGTGGCGCCGCAGCGCTCGCGCTGGGCCGTTGTTTCCGCTTTGTGGCCCTACTTGTGGGAGTACCGTGGCCGGGTCTTGCTTGCCTTGTTGATGATGGTCGCGGCCAAGGTGTCGAACGTCGGCGTGCCGATCGTGCTCAAGGACATTGTCAACGCGCTGAACCTCAAGCCGGGAGATCCACGGATGGTGTTGGTGGTGCCGGTGGCGTTGCTGGTGGCTTATGGCCTGCTGCGCCTGAGCGTGTCGCTGTTCACCGAATTGCGCGAAGTGGTGTTCTCGCGGGTCACGCAGGGGGCGGTGCGCAAAATCGCGTTGCAGGTGTTCGATCACCTGTTCAGCTTGAGCATGCGCTACCACCTGGAGCGGCAGACGGGCGGTATGTCGCGCGATATGGAACGCGGCACCCGGGCCATCTCGAGTCTGGTGTCCTTCACGCTCTACAGCATTTTGCCCACGCTTGTGGAGATGGCGCTGGTCATCGGCATCCTGCTGGTGAAGTACGACATCTGGTTCGCCGGGATCGCGTTGGCAGCGCTGGTGCTCTACGTGGCGTTCACCATCACGGTGACCGAGTGGCGTACCCACCTGCGCCGTGAAATGAATGCGCAGGATTCGCGCGCCAATCAGCGCGCCATCGATGCGTTGCTGAACTATGAGACGGTGAAGATGTTCGGCAACGAGGCGCTGGAATCGGCGCGTTACGACGACAACCTCAAGAACTGGATGAGAGCGGCGATCAAGTCGCAGAATTCCCTGTCGCTGCTCAATCTTGGGCAGAGCCTGATCATCGTCACCACAGTGACGCTGCTGGTGTGGCGCGCCACCGCGGGTGTGGTGAACGGCAGCATGAATCTGGGCGATCTGGTGCTGGTCAACGCCTTCATGCTGCAGCTCTACGTGCCGCTGAATTTCCTCGGCGTCATCTACCGTGAGATCCGCCAGTCCACCACCGATCTGGAGCGCATGTTCACCATTTTGGAGGAACACCGCGAGATCGAGGACGCTCCGAATGCGCCCACGTTGCAGGTGCAGAGTGGCGAGGTGCGCTTCGAACGGGTGCGTTTCGCCTACAACCCCGATCGCACCATTCTGGATGGGCTGGATTTCACTGTTCCCGCCGGGGAGACGGTAGCAATCGTTGGCCCGTCCGGTGCGGGCAAGTCGACGCTGGCGCGGCTGTTGTTTCGCTTTTATGCGCCGCAGTCAGGCCGCATCCTGATCGACGGCCAGGACATCTCGCAGGTCACCCAGGCGAGCGTACGCCGGGCGATCGGCATCGTGCCGCAGGACACGGTGCTATTCAACGACACCATTGGCTACAACATCGCCTATGGCAAGCCCGGCGCGACTGCCGCCGAGATTGAAGCGGTGGCGCGTGCCGCGCATATCCATGACTTCATTGCCAGCACGCCGCAGGGTTACAACGCACAGGTAGGCGAGCGCGGTTTGAAACTCTCTGGCGGTGAAAAGCAGCGCGTAGCGATCGCGCGAGCGCTGCTGAAAAATCCGCCCATCCTGATTTTCGACGAAGCCACCTCGCAACTCGATTCTCACAACGAGAAGGCGATCCAGGGCGAGATTCGCGCCGCCTCTCGCGATCGCACCGCACTGGTCATCGCGCACCGGCTGTCGACCGTCGTAGACGCCCACCAGATCCTCGTCGTGGAACAGGGCCGGGTGGTCGAGCGCGGCACGCATGCGCAGCTGTTGCTGGCGCGCGGTCTCTACGCCCGCATGTGGACTCTGCAGCAGGACATGGCGGCGCAAAGCCAAGACTCCGCTGTGTAGATTTGAATCTGGAACGAAGGTTGCATACACCTATTGCACAATTGTGACCGATGGTTACACTTGTCTGGGTCGTTCACACGGCTTCAATCTTGAATGGAGATTCACATGCTTAGAAAGATCTTTGGTTTGACCGTTCTGGCCGCTGCCGCGATGTCCAGCGTCCAGGCCGCGGAACTCACGGGAACGCTGAAAAAGGTGAAGGACACCGGCAGCATCACCGTCGGGTATCGCGAGTCCTCGATTCCCTTCTCCTATCTCGACAACAACGGCAAGCCCATCGGCTATGCCATGGAGTTGTGCGGCAAGGTGGTCGATGCCGTCAAGGCAGACCTGAAAATGCCCAACCTCAAGGTCAACTACGCTCCGGTCACTTCGAGCAACCGCATTCCCCTGCTGGAAAATGGCACCATCGACCTGGAATGCGGCTCCACCACCAACTCGGTGGTCCGTCAGAAGCAGGTATCGTTCGGCCCGACCTATTTCGTCATCAACGTGACCGCCGCCGTGAAGAAGGATTCCGGTATCGGCGATTTCGCGCAACTGGGTGGCAAGAACATCGTGACCACCTCCGGCACCACCGCCGTGCCGCTGCTCAAGAAGTACGAGAAAACCAAGGACATGGAGTTCAGGGAAATTTATGGCAAGGATCACGCCGAGAGCTTCCTGCTGATGGCCGATGGCCGCGCAGCCGCCTTCGTCATGGACGACATCCTGCTGGCTGGCCAGATCGCCAACTCCAAGGATCCGGCTGCCTACAAAATCCTGCCCGGCTCGCTGCGCAGCGAACCCTACAGCATGATGTTGCGCAAGGATGACCCGCAGTTCAAGGCACTGGTCGACAAGACTGTCGGCGCCGTGATGACATCGGGCGACATCAACAAGATCTACGCCAAGTGGTTCACCAGTCCGATTCCGCCCAAGGGCATCAATCTGAACTTCCAGGAAACCTCCGCCATCAAGGACGCGTTCGCGCATCCGAACGACAAGGGTGTCGAATAAGTTGCACTGTCCAGGTGATGAAGGAAGCCGGCAGCCGTGCCGGCTTTTTTCCATGATTTTGGCGACGCGCACCGACGAGGCGGACACATGCTGGGCTTAGGCATCTTTTTTGAAGACACGGCAGACGGTGACACCACCTGGGGCATGTCGCTGCTCTCCGGCCTGGAATACACCCTGATCCTGGTGGTGTGCGCGTGGGTCATCGCGATGGTGCTCGGTTCGGTCCTGGGTGTGGTGCGCACCACCAAGCACCGGTTCTGGGTGACGCTGGGCAACGGTTATGTGGAGTTGTTCCGCAACATTCCCTTGCTGGTCCAGTTCTTTCTCTGGTATTTCGTGTTGCCGAGCGTGATTCCGCCGCTCAAGCGCTTTGCCAACGCGGTGGACCCGGGCACCTTCCAGATCATCACGGCGGTGGTCTGCCTCGGGCTGTTCACCGCGGCGCGGATTGCCGAGCAGGTGAAATCGGGCATCCAGTCACTGTCGCGCGGGCAGACCATGGCGGGACTGGCGCTTGGGCTGACGCCAACACAGACCTACCGCCATGTGCTGTTGCCAATGGCATATCGCATCATCATTCCGCCGCTGACTTCGGAGTCGATGAATCTGGTGAAAAACTCCGCCGTGGCCTATTCCATCGGCCTGACCGAACTGTTTTTCCGCACCCGCGAAATGGGCGAGATGACCTTTCGCTACTTTGCGGCCTTTGGTGCGGCGACGGTGCTCTATGTGGCCGTGGCCTTTTCCATCAACCGCATCATGGCCTGGGTGGAACGCACTACCGCCGTGCCCGGCTATATGGGCGGGGGCAAGTGATGGGCGACTTCGACTTCGGCTCCATCATGTCGGTCATGCCCTTTCTGCTAAAGGGGCTGACCTACACCGTTCAACTCACCGTGGTTGCGGCGATTGGCGGCACGCTGTTGGGCATCGTGCTGGCGCTGTTGCGGCTGTCGCACCTCAAGTGGCTCTCCAGCTTGGCGGCTGGCTATATCAACCTGATGCGCTCAATCCCGCTGCTGCTGGTGATTTTCTGGTTCTACTTTCTCGTTCCGGTGATGCTGCAGTCGCTTACCGGGGCGGACTATCCGCCCAAGATCGGTGCGGAACGCTCGGCCTACTTCACCTTCATCCTGTTCGAAGCGGCCTACTTTGCCGAGATTGTGCGTGCGGGAATCCAGAGCATTCCCAAGGGGCAACTAGGCGCGGCGTACGCCCTGGGGCTGACGTATGCGCAGTCGATGCGGCTCATCATCCTGCCGCAGGCGCTGCGCAACATGTTGCCGGTGCTGCTGACCCAGACCATCGTGCTATTCCAGGACGTGTCGCTGGTGGCCTTGCTCAACGTCACCGACTTCGTTGGGGCAGCAATGAAAATTGCCCAGCGTGATAGCCGCGTGGTGGAGATGTACACCCTGGTCGCCGTGGTGTATTTCGTGCTCAGTTTCCTGCTGTCGCAAGGCGTCAAACGCCTGCACCAACGCATCGCCATTGTGCGGTGACCTGCCTTCAATTGGATCGTTCGATGAACTCGCCTTCGGCAAACGGCGCAGCCGCGCCCATGATTGACATTCGCCAGATCAGCAAGTGGTATGGCGACTTCCAGGTGCTTACCGACTGTTCCACGCAGATCGCTCGCGGGGAGGTGGTGGTGGTGTGCGGGCCGTCTGGCTCGGGCAAGTCCACATTGATCAAGTGCGTCAACGCGCTCGAACCATTCCAGAAGGGCGATGTCGTGGTGGATGGCATCTCTATCGCAGACCCCAAGACCAACCTCCCCAAGCTGCGTTCGCGCGTGGGCATGGTGTTCCAGCACTTTGAACTGTTTCCTCACCTCACCGTGACCGAGAACCTGACGCTGGCGCAGATCAAGGTGCTGGGGCGCAGCAAGGCGGAGGCGCGCGAAAAAGGCATGCTTTATCTGGATCGGGTGGGGCTGTTCGCGCACAAGGATAAGTTTCCCGGACTGCTCTCCGGCGGCCAACAGCAGCGCGTCGCCATCGCCCGCGCCCTGTCGATGGACCCGATCGCCATGCTGTTCGACGAGCCAACCTCCGCACTCGACCCGGAAATGGTGGGCGAGGTGCTTGACGTCATGGTCAAGCTGGCCGAAGAAGGCATGACCATGATGGTTGTCACCCATGAAATGGGTTTTGCCCGCAAGGTCTCGCATCGTGTGGTCTTCATGGATGCCGGGCGCGTGGTGGAGGATTGCCCGACTCCGCATTTTTTCTCCGGCAGCGAGCAGCGCAGCGAGCGCGCCACCCAGTTTCTGGCAAAAATCCTGCAGCATTGACGCTGCGCCGGATGAACGCGCCGGGGCGGCGTAGCATGTCGGCGTTGTTTTTGACAGACACAGACATGACTGCCATCCAGACGCTCACCCTCACCCGTCCCGACGATCTGCACCTGCACCTGCGCGATGGCGCCGCCCTGCGCGACGCGCTGCCGTGGACCGCGCGGCAGTTTGCGCGTGCCATCATCATGCCCAATCTCAAGCCGCCGGTCGTGCGGCTGCAGCAGGCGCTGGACTATCGTCAGCGGATTCTTGGGGCGTTGCCGGCTGGCAGCGATTTCACTCCCTTGATGACCCTTTACCTAACCGACGACACATCGCCGGGCATGGTGGAAGAGGCCAGGAGCAGTGGTGTGGTGCACGCGTTCAAGCTGTACCCGGCCGGAGCGACCACCAATTCGGACAGCGGGGTGACCGAGCTCAAGCGCATCTATCCGGCGCTCGACGCCATGCAACGCGTGGGCATGCCCTTGCTGATTCATGGAGAAGTGACCGACCCGGATGTGGATGTGTTTGACCGCGAGGCGGTGTTCATCGACCGTCATCTCATCGCCCTGCGCCGCGCTTTTCCCGAACTGAAGATCGTGCTGGAACACATCACCACCGCGCACGCGGCGGCCTTCGTGCGCGACGTTTCCGAACTGGACGCGCAGGGTGTGCCCCGCTTGGCTGCCACCATCACAGCGCATCACCTGCTGCACAATCGCAACGCCATGTTCAAGGGCGGCATGCGCCCGCATTTCTACTGTCTTCCGGTGCTCAAGCGCGAGACGCATCGCCTGGCCTTGCTGGATGCAGCGACCAGCGGCGACGCCCGATTTTTCCTGGGCACGGATTCTGCTCCCCATGCTCGCAATACCAAGGAGACCGCTTGCGGCTGCGCGGGTTGCTTTACCGCTGCGAATGCACTGGAGTTGTACTGCGCCGCGTTCGAGAATCGCGACGCGCTACACCGTCTCGATGACTTCGCCAGCCGGTTCGGTGCGGCGTTTTATGGCCTGCCACGAAATAGCGGCTCAGTCGTCCTGGAGCGCAAACCTTGGAATGTGCCCAACACCCTGCCTTATGCCGACACGGAAATCGTGCCGCTGCACGCGGGCGAAGCCATGCAGTGGCAGGTACGGTCCGGGAGTTGAGGTCGCTCAGGCTGCGAGCGGGATCGGTTGATCGGGTACGTGGTAATTGTTTGTGGTCATCAGATCGATGCCACAGCTCAGGGACTCGGCCCAGTTGATGAACTGCGCCACGGCGGCTTTGCCCCGGATCGGCGCGCCGTGCTGTGGCGCGATCATCTCGATATCCATCGGGCGCACCATATTGGCCCAATAGCGCAGGATTTTGTTGGACACCATATACCTGCGGTGGAATGCTTCCATAAAAGGCAGTGCAGCTTCCAGGTCGGTGAATGGCTGTTTGGCCCGTTCACCGCTGACCATGGAGACTCCCAGATCGCCAGAAAACAGAATTTTGCTGACCGGGTCGTAAAACTGAAAATTGCCCTCGGAGTGCATGAAATGCGCGGGCAGAATCTGGAGATCCGTTTGCCCTAGACGGAGCAGACCGCCGCCATCGGGCACGCCTATGATGCGATTGTCCGTTTTCCCGACTTTGCAGAAATGCGGCGCGAAGCGCGCCCAGAGTCTGGAGATGATGAGTTTGGCCTGGGTCGCCGTCATCCAGCGATCTAACGAGGCGATGATGTCCGGATCAGCGTGCGAGGCAAGGATGAAATCGAGGTGCGTCAGACCGATGTACTTGCGCATGGTCAGCGTCAGCTCATTGAAGGTCATGTTTCCGCCAGGGTCGATGATGGCTCCCTCTCCATGATCGATGATCAGAAACTGGTTGGCCTGAACCGCTTCGCCTCCCTCTTCCACCAGATCGCTGAACATCAGGCAGAGATGCTTGCCGTTGTTGAAAAGTGCTGTCGCCACGAGAGTCCTTCGTGCAGTGCAAAGTAGTCAATGCGACAAATCTAACCTTCTGAATGCTTAAGGACCTTGTTTCTGGTCAAGGTCAAGGCCGTCGACACGCGATTGCATCAAATGCGCGTGGCGGATCCGCAATCCACGGACGGTACGGCAAATGCAAGATAATCCGATGTGCGAAGTGGGGTGGGCAGTCGCGGTGCGCTTGGACGCATCGAGGAAGGTCCGGACTCCGTAGGGCGGGATGACGGCTAACGGCCGTGCACGGTGACGTGACGAACAGGGCCACAGAGACGAGTAAACGCCGGGCAACCGGTGTGGACGTGAAACGCGGCAACCTCCATCCGGAGCAACACCAAATAGGCAGACGCGTCGGCGGCAACGCCGGCACAGCGCGGCCCGCGCGAGTCTGCGGGTAGGTGGCTTGAGTCGGGCAGCAATGTCCGGCCTAGAGGAATGGCTGCCACGGCGCGGGTTTCGGCGCGCGCTGCACAGAATCCGGCTTATAGCCCCGCTTCGCACTTTTCCTCTTGGAAGTTAGTGGTCTGCCGGCTGAGCGCGCCCGAGCGCCCAGAGTGCTGGCGGGTCCGTTCGCACGACAAGATGGGCGGCATTTCCTCGAAAAGACTTTCAGAATATCCCCTAACGCCTTAATTTTTATAAAGAACATGCAAAGATACTGGTTTCATAAACAGTATCTAAGTCCTTGTTTTGTAAAAGAAATTTCAGGGTTTCATGCTTGACCGCGGACATCGCCATCCCCTAAAGTGGCGAATAGTGCAAAAACGTGGGAAATTGTGCAGCACGTTGCGCAGTTTGATTGGTCCCACACATGCACGGCAACCGCGGGCGACTTCATGTTTATTGGCATTTCGGCACTCACACTGGACGGCAAAGGTCGGATGACCGTGCCTGCACGGTATCGTGATCTGCTGATGGCCCGGTCGCAGGGGCGTCTGACCCTGACCAAGAGTCCGGATGGTTGCCTGCTGATGTTCTCCGATGACGAGTGGACGAGCTTCCGCGACAAGGTGCTGCAGCTGCCCATGTCGGCCCAGGGCTGGAAGCGTATCTACCTTGGCCACGCCACCGAAACCGAGATGGACGCGACGGGCCGGGTGTTGATCTCGCCCGAATTGCGGCAGGTCTCGGGTCTGGAGCGCGAGGTCGATCTCATCGGCATGGGCAAGCATTTTGAAATCTGGGATCGCGCCAAGCATCAGGCGCAAGAGGCGACGGTGATCGAGGCTGGCATGCCCGACGCCGTGCGCGACATCGTGTTGTGACCGTGTATGCGCCAGACCGCCACCAACCCCAGCGCCGACACGGCGCATCGCACTGTGCTGCTGCACGAGGCAGTCGATCAATTGCTGACCGATCCAGGCGGTGTGTATCTGGACGCCACCTTCGGGCGCGGTGGGCACAGCCGAGAAATTCTGCAGCGCCTGTCGCCCGAAGGCCGGCTCATTGCCATCGACCGCGATCCGCAGGCGGTGGCTGCCGCAGCGCAGATCCAGGACCCGCGCTTCATGATCGCGCATGCCCCGTTTTCCGAGTTCGCACAGGTGTTGCGGGCACAGGGCGTCACGGAAGTGGATGGCCTGCTGTTCGATCTGGGAGTGTCGTCGCCGCAGCTCGATCAACCGGAGAGGGGATTCAGTTTTCGGGGTGACGGGCCGCTGGATATGCGTATGGACACCAGCACCGGGCAGACCGTTGCGGAGTATCTGGCCACAGCCAGCGTGGACGAAATTGCAACCGTACTGAGGGACTATGGAGATGAACGGGCGGCTGTCCAGATTGCAAAGAAGATTGTGGCTCGCCGCGACGCCGGAACGCCACTCGCGCGCAGCAGCGAACTCGCCGCACTGGTTGCCACTGCCGTCAAGAGTCGTGAGCCGGGGCAGGATCCGGCCACCCGCACGTTTCAAGCTCTTCGGATTCACGTCAATGCCGAACTTGCGCAAATCGAAGCGGCGCTGAGTCAGGTGCTGTCTGTCCTGAAGGTCGGGGGCCGTCTGGTGGTGATCAGCTTCCACTCCCTGGAGGACGCGCTGGTCAAGCGCTTCGTCCAGACGCATGCCAGACCTCCGGCCGTGGACCGCCGTCAGCCCTTCGTTCCCGGCATTTCCGCGGAGTTTCAGCCAGAACTGAAGGAAATCGCCCGGCTGCGTCCATCGGCAGCCGAAATCAGCGGCAATGCACGCTCACGCTCGGCCATCCTCCGCGTGGCACAACGGGTCTGACGCCGCCATGATGTCCCGGACCAATTTCTTTCTGCTGTTTGCCGTGGTGCTGTGCGCCATGTCGGTGGTACGCGCGCAGTACCAGGGGCGGCGTACATTTGCCGCGCTCGACGTGGCGCAGCAGCGCGCCGAGCAGTTGCAGATGGACGAAGACCGTTTGCAGGTGGAATACCGCGCGATGAGCGCGCCAGGCCGCATTGAGCAGATTGCCCGCACTGAGTTGAATATGCGTCCGATCACCGCGGCGCGCACCATTTTTGTCCGTGAAGGGCAGGCGACCTTGCCGCCCTTGCCGGTGTTGCCGCAGACTGAGCCCGGCAACAAAGGGGGGCGTCGATGAAGAACCCGGCGATGCGTCCGCAGGCGAACCGGGCCAGTTATGGCAAAAGCCCTCTGCTCAATGTGAAGCTGCCGCCAGGCCGTGCCTGGCTGGTCAAGTGGCTGCTGTTTGCAGTCTTTGCGGTGCTTGCCTTGCGTGCGTTCTGGGTGCAGGTGTGGACGACACAGTTCTATCAGGACCAGGGCGATTTGCGTTTCGTGCGCACCATCGAGTTGCCGGCCATGCGCGGACGCATTCTGGACAGGAACGGCAACATCCTGGCTTCCAGCATCCCGGCCAAGACCATCTGGGCCGATCCCACGCAGGTCGAGTCGAGCAACGACAAGGTGCGCCAGCTTGCCAAATTGCTCGGTCTGGACGCCGTCGGTCTGCAGCGCAGGCTCGATTCGAACAAGCAGTTCGTCTACCTCAAACGCCAGGTCGATATTGACGTGGCCAAACGGGTCAAGGCATTGGGCATCAAGGGGATTTACGAATCGCCGAGCTACAAGCGCTACTACCCCGAGGGCTCTGCGGCGGCGCAGCTCATCGGCTTCACCAATATCGAGGGCCAGGGCCAGGACGGCATGGAGCTGGCGCTGCAGTCGCGGCTCGCCGGACATCCGGGCGTGCGCAAGGTGGTCAAGGACCGGCTGGGCAATGTGATCGAAGACGTGTCGGGTGGCGTACCGCCGGTTGACGGGCAGGACACGCGGCTGTCGATTGACAGCAAGATCCAGTACCTCACCTATCAGGCGCTGAAAAAATCGGTCGTGGACAACAAGGCCAAGACCGGCAGTGCGGTGGTGCTCGACGCGAAGACCGGCGAAATCCTGGCGATGGCCAACTATCCCGGCTTCGACCCCAACAGTCGCAGGCACATGACCGAGTCGGACATCCGCAACTACGCCGTGACCGACTCCTTCGAACCCGGCTCGGTGCTCAAGCCCATCACCTTGAGTGCGGCCTTGCAGGCGGGAATCATCACACCGACCACGGTGTTTCACACCGGGCCCGGCTGCCAGCAGTTCTATGGCGCCAATATCTGTGATGACAACGACAACGGCAATATTGAGACGCCGCAGGTCATTCAGTATTCGAGCAACGTCGCGACTTCACAGATTGTGAGCAAGATGCCGGCGCAGGTGCAATGGGACATGTACACCGCAGTCGGTTTCGGTCAACGGCCCCAGATCGACTTTCCCGGCGTTACGAGCGGCCTGATGCGCCCGATGAAGCGCTGGCGCCCGATCGATCGCGTCACCATGGGCTTCGGCTATGGGCTGGGAATTTCCACCTTGCAACTGGCGCATGCCTATCTGATTTTTGCCGATCGTGGTCGCATCTTCCCCGTGACCCTGTTCAAGCGTGACCAGGCCCCGGAAGGCGTGCAGGTGGTCTCACCCACCGTGGCGCGGGAGATGCGCGGCATGTTGGAACTGGTGACTGCGCCCGCCGGTACGGCCCCCGATGCAGCGGTGCCCGGCTATTCCACAGGTGGCAAGACCGGAACGGCCTGGATCGCCAAGAACGGCAAATACGACAAGAAGCTGTTCCGCGCCCAGTTCGTCGGTTTGGCGCCGATAAATCATCCGGTGCTGGTGATGGCGGTGTCGGTCGATCAGCCCACCGGCAGCAAGCATTTTGGCGGTCAGATTTCCGCGCCTGTGTTTGCCGCGGTCGTGCCGCAAGCGTTGCGGATTCTCGGTGTGCAGCCCGATCTGCCGGTCAAGCCCGATCTCGTTCCTGCGCAAACTGCGCAAGCCTTGCAACTGCCCGCTGGCCGGGTGGTGAGGGGAGGCGCATGAGCCGCGCGTTGAAGACGGTCGATGCCGTGCTGCACGCCGTGCGGGGCTTGCGCGCGGCGCCTGCCGCGCAATGGTGTGCCGATACGCGCAGCTTGAATGCTGGCGACGTGTTCGTCGCCTGGCCCGGTGCGGCGCGCGATCCGCGCCAGTTCGTTGCGCAGGCTTTAGCGGCAGGTGCCGTAGCCGTTCTGGTCGAGGCCGAAGGCGCGCAGCATTTTGCATTTTCCGACCCCCGCATCTTGCAGGTCGAAGGGCTCAAGGCGCTGGCCGGTCCGGCGGCAGCAGGGTGGTACGGGCACCCATCCAAGGCCGTGCGTCTGCTGGCCATCACTGGCACCAATGGCAAGACCTCCTGTGCGCTATGGACGGCGCAGGCATTGAGTGCAGCCGGGCAGCGCTGTGGGATGATCGGCACTCTGGGCGCGGGCTGGCCCGACGCCTTGCATACCACCGGATTCACCACGCCAGACCCGGTGCGGCTGCAAGCGTTGCTGGCGACGCTGCGTGAGCAGGGCGCCACATGGTGCGCCATTGAAGCGTCGAGCATCGGTCTTGCCGAACACCGCATGGACGGTTGCGCCATCCACGCGGCGGCGTTCACCAATCTGACCCAGGACCATCTCGATTATCACGGCGACATGGCGGCCTACGCGCAGGCCAAGCAGCGGCTATTTGCCTGGCCGGGACTGCGCCATGCGGTGCTGAATGTCGACGATGCGTTTGCTGCCGACACCTTGCAGGCAGATTGCCGTCACCGCGGCCTGGAGGTGCAGACTGCCGCTCTACAGGCGATGGCCGACTGGCGTGCCGAAGACCTCGTGCAGACGACCACCGGCCAGCGCCTGGCCCTTGTGCACGGCAACGCACGTCATGCACTGGAACTGCCCGTACTCGGTGCATTCAACCTGAGCAATCTGCTGGTCGTTGCCGCACTGTTGCACACCACTGGACTGAACGACGCGCAAGTCATTGCGGCGCTGCGCACCGTGCGTCCCGTGCCGGGCCGCATGCAGATGCTCGGCGGACTCGATGCGCCGCTTGCCGTGATCGACTACGCCCACACCCCGGATGCGCTGGACAAGGCCTTGCTGGCGCTGCGCCCGGTCAGCACGGCACGCAAAGGCAAACTCTGGTGCGTGTTCGGCGCGGGCGGCGACCGCGATGCGCGCAAACGCCCGCTGATGGCGCAAGCGGCCGAGCGTCATGCCGACCGCGTGGTGCTCACCAGCGACAACCCGCGCAGCGAAGCGCCGGGCGCCATCCTGCAAGACCTGTTGGCAGGCTTGCAGCAACCCGCGCAGGCCTTGCTGCTTGAAGACCGCGCAGAGGCCATTGCGCAGACCCTGACTCATGCCGCCGCGCATGACGTGGTACTGGTTGCAGGCAAGGGCCACGAGAACACTCAGGACATGGCCGGGCGCAGGCTCGCGTTCAGCGATGTGTTTCATGCTCGCATGGCCCTGGCTGCGCGCGGTGCCGGGCTGTTCACTCTGGCCGAAGCGCAGAGCTGGATCGGCGACGGTGCGAGCGTCATCGGCGACGTGCAGATCGCCCCGTCCAGCCTGCAGACTGACAGTCGCAAGCTGACGTCCGGCGCGCTCTTCGTCGCCTTGCGCGGCGAGCGTTTCGACGCCCACGATTTCTTGCCGCAGGCCGCAGCAGCAGGCGCTGTGGCACTTCTGGCCGAACATGGCGTGGCTGAAAGCGGTCTGCCTGGGATCGAGGTCGCCGACTCCCGCCGTGCGCTCGGTTTGCTGGCGCGCGGCTGGCGGCGGCAGCAAGCCCTGCCGCTGATCGCCGTGACCGGCAGCAACGGCAAGACGACGGTGACGCAAATGCTCGCCTCCATCCTCGCCGCCTGGCAGGGCGAAGACGGGCGGCTGGCGACGCAGGGCAATTTCAACAATGACGTTGGCCTGCCCCTCACCTTGCTGCGCCTGCGCCCCCAACATCAGGCTGCGGTGGTCGAGCTGGGTATGAACCATCCGGGGGAGATCGCCTGGCTGTCCGGTCTGGCCGAGCCCACCGTGGCGCTGGTGAACAACGCGCAACGCGAACATCAGGAGTTCATGCACAGCGTGGAGGCGGTGGCGCGTGAAAACGGCGCGGTCCTCTCGGCGCTGCCGGAGCAGGGCGTGGCCGTGTTTCCCGCAGACGATGCGCAGACCTCGACCTGGAACGCGCTGGCCGGGAACCGCCGCACCCTGCGCTTTGCCCTGAGGGAAGGGGACACTGCGGTCGTCGATGCCGAAGTCAGCGGCCTTGCCTTCTACCGGCAGGGCCAGTTGCGCCTGCAATTGCATACCCCCGCCGGGCACGCCGAGGTTGGATTGCGATTGCTCGGGCGGCACAACGCCCGCAATGCGCTGGCGGCAACCGCGGCAGCCTTGGCCGCAGGCGCGCCGCTGGACGCCATCTGCCGCGGGCTCGAAGCCTTTGCTCCGGTGGCGGGTCGCCTGGTACCGTGGCGGCTGCGCCTGCCTGGCGGTCAGGACCTGCTGCTGATCGACGACAGCTACAACGCCAACCCGGACTCCGCGCGCGCCGCCATCGATGTATTGGCGGAACTGCCGGGGCGCAGCCTCCTGCTCCTTGGCGACATGGGCGAGGTTGGCGACAACGGCCCGGCCTTCCATGCCGAGGTTGGCGCTTATGCAGCACAGCGCGGCCTTGCGGCGCTATGGGTATGTGGCGACTTGACGGCGCACGCCGCTGCCGCAGCCCAGTCCGCGGGTTTGCAGGACGTGCGTCATGCCTCCGGTCTGATGGAGTTGCCGTTGCAGGCAGAAAAGCTGCGCGGCTTCGACACCGTCCTGGTGAAGGGCTCGCGTTTCATGCGCACGGAGCGGGCTGTCCAGGCCATCGCCGCGCTGGCCGCCAGCAGCAATGGCGCGCAGGAACAGGAGGCGCATCATGCTGCATAGCCTGGCAATGTGGTTGATGGAGCAATCGCCGGATCTGCGCTTTTTCCGGGTGTTCAACTACATCACGTTCCGCGCCGTGATGAGTACGCTGACCGCGCTGTTCATCGGACTGCTTGCCGGCCCTGCGGTGATCCGCAAGCTCACCGCGATGAAGGTCGGTCAGGCCGTGCGTCAGGACGGGCCGCAGACCCACCTCATCAAGACCGGAACGCCCACCATGGGCGGTGTGCTCATCCTGTTGTCCATCGGCTTTTCCACGCTGTTGTGGATGGATCTGAGCAACCGCTTCGTCTGGCTGGTGCTGCTGGTCACGCTGGGCTTCGGTGCCATCGGCTGGGCCGACGACTATCGCAAGGTGGTCTATCGCGACCCCAACGGCATGCGCTCGCGCGACAAGTATTTCTGGCAGACGCTGATTGGCGTGGCCGCCGCGTTCTACCTGGCCTTCGCGGTCTCCGGCAAAGGCAATGCTGCGGTGTGGCATCTGTTCGTCGAGTGGCTGCGCAGCGGCATGACCATGCCCCTGCCGCCAGCGTCCGATCTCATCGTGCCCTTCTTCAAGTCGGTCAGCTATCCGCTGGGCGTGACCGGCTTCATCGTGCTGAGCTATCTGGTCATCGTCGGCAGCAGCAACGCGGTCAATCTCACCGATGGTGCGGATGGCCTGGCCATCATGCCGGTGGTCATGGTGGGAAGCTCGCTGGGCGTATTCGCCTATGTCGCGGGCAACGCGGTGTATTCCAAATATCTGCTGTTTCCCTTCATTCCCGGCACTGGCGAGCTGTTGATCTTTGTCGGCGCGATGGTCGGCGCGGGGCTGGCCTTTCTCTGGTTCAACGCCTATCCGGCGCAGGTGTTCATGGGTGATGTCGGCGCGCTCGCGTTGGGCGGAGCACTGGGCACCATCGCCGTGATCGTGCGGCAGGAAATTGTGCTGGCGATCATGGGCGGGGTGTTCGTCGCCGAGACCGTGTCGGTGATGATCCAGGTGACCTACTTCAAGTACACCAAGAAGAAATACGGCGTGGGGCGGCGCATTTTCAAGATGGCGCCGCTGCACCATCACTTCGAGCAACTCGGAGTGAAGGAGTCGCAGGTGGTGGTGCGGTTCTGGATCGTCACCATGATCCTGTGTCTGGTTGGCCTGGCGAGTCTGAAATTGCGATGAACCTGACCGATCTCTCCATCCTCGTGCTCGGCCTGGGCGAATCCGGCCTGGCGATGGCGCGCTGGTGCGCCGCCAGTGGTGCGCGTGTTCGCGTCGCCGACAGCCGTAGCGTGCCGCCGGGGCTGGCGGCGCTGCAG
>JBAUTC010000446.1:0-2146 GCA_049582025.1 Thiomonas sp. | reverse complement strand
CTGCAGGAGATGTGCAAGTGCGACGACCATCGGCGCAACCTTGGAACCTGACTGACTCGCAGCCCCAGCCTTCATTTCGTTCACGTTCATGGCTATCTCTATGGAAATTACTTCCCTGATAGCCAAGTAAATGCTGGCCAAATGGCCAAAATCAAGCCGCGTTCGAAGAGCGGCTGAACCCCCAACTCGAAATCCGTGGATGCACCAAGAGTGTGATGTGGTGGAACACGCCGCGCCAAAGCCATTCTCAAGATTCCTGGCGTTCAAGTGAAAGAGGCCATCGCAGACCCTGATGCTCATTCATGCCGCAACGCATCGATTGGGTTGAGACTAGCCGCTCTCCGCGCCGGAAAGTAGCCAAAGATCACCCCAATGGCAGCGGAGAACAGGAACGACAGCACGTTGATTGACGGATCGAACAGGTATGGGATCCCCATGATGCGAGACAGGACAACCGACGCACCTGTCGCCAGTGCAATGCCACTCACTCCTCCCAAGCTTGCCAACACGACTGCTTCGATTAGAAACTGAAGCAGGACTTCCCTCTCCAACGCCCCGATGGCCAGCCGGATGCCAATCTCGCGAGTGCGTTCAGTCACCGACACCAGCATGATGTTCATGATGCCGATGCCGCCCACCAGAAGACTGACCGCAGCGACAGCCCCAAGCAATGCAGTGAGAATCTTCGTCGTTCCCGTCAGGGTCTCGGCGATTTGGCGCGTGTCCATGACGCGAAAATCATCCTCCTCATTCGCGCCAATGTTCCGGCGCTCGCGTAGCAGCAGGCTGAGTTGTTCTTTGACCGCATCAATCGCGACACCGTCCTTCACGGCGATCATCATTCGGGTGACATCTTGATTACCGGCCAGTCGGCGTTGCACGGTACGCAGCGGCATGACGACAACATCATCTTGATCGGAACCCATGGATGACTGACCCTTTGCCCGGAGCAAACCGATGACTTCGCACGAAAACTGCTTGATCCGAATCTGACTGCCGACCGGATTCTGACGTCCGAACAGTTTGTCGCGCACGGTCTCTCCGATAACGCAGACCGCACGCCCCGAACGTTCCTCGCCTTCACTGAAATCACGGCCCGCCGCGATCTCCCAGTTTGCCGTCGCAAAGTAGTCGTCGGTGGTGCCGGTCACAAGCGTCGTCCAGTTGTTTGCCTGATACACGGCGGTCGCCGATTTATTCACCACGGGCGCGACGTACTTCGCCCCGGAAATCTGATTGCGAACGGCGTCTACATCGGAAATCTTGAACGGCGCTCCGGGCTCCGCACCAGGTCCAAAGCGCTGTCCGGGAGCAACAATCAGCAAATTGCTTCCCATACTCGAAATCTGATCGGCAACCGATTTTGTGGCTCCATTGCCCAGGGTGACCATCGTGATGACCGCCGCAACGCCAATGACGATCCCGAGTATCGTGAGGACCGATCGCATCAAATTGCGCTGGATCGAGCGCAGCGCCAGCAGCAGGGTGTTCCAGAGCATTAGTCCTTCTCCCGCTGGCTGTGGTCGCTTTCGATACGACCATCCACGAAACGGATGATCCGCTTTGCGTAGGCGGCCATATCGGGCTCGTGGGTCACCATGAGGACGGTGATGCCCAGATTGCGGTTGAACCCGGTAATCAGGTTCATGATTTCCTGGCTGGCCTTGGTATCAAGGTTCCCGGTGGGTTCGTCCGCAAGCAGGACATGCGGATGGGCGACGATGGCGCGTGCAATCGCGACGCGCTGCTGCTGGCCACCCGAGAGAGCGCCCGGCGTGTGCCTCTCCCAACCCTCAAGCCCAACCTGCTGCAGCGCCTCCTGAGCCGCCGCGTGACGCTGCGCCGCAGGCCTGCCGCGATAAATGAGCGGTAGCTCGACATTCTCCAGCGCCGTGGTGCGCGACAGAAGGTTAAACCCCTGGAACACGAAGCCGAGGTAATTCCGCCGGATCAATGCACGCTCGTTGCGTGTCAGCTGCTCGATCTGAACACCTTCAAATTCGTAACTCCCACTGGTCGGCGTGTCTAGGCACCCCAGGATGTTCATCGCCGTGGATTTTCCCGATCCGCTAGGTCCCATGATCGCGACGAACTCCCCGGCATCAACCAACAGATCGATACCTTTCAGCGCCTGGAACGCCGCCTG
>JBAUTC010000445.1:0-20096 GCA_049582025.1 Thiomonas sp. | reverse complement strand
CGCCCTTGTGGCGCAAGGCATCGGTGTGTGGATTGGCGGCCAGGCTTTCATCAACATCGGCGTGAATCTCGGGCTGTTGCCCACCAAGGGGCTGACACTACCGCTGATGAGTTACGGCGGCTCGGCGCTATTGCTCAATTGCATGGCGATCGCGGTGCTGCTGCGGGTGGATTTCGAGAACCGGGTGCTGATGCGAGGGGGGCATGTATGACGCATGAATCTTCCCGCAATCGTCGCGATGCGGCGCACGAGTTGAGGCGCCCTGATGCTTGGCCTCAAGTGTCGTCCAGTGCTCCAGTGGCGGTGGTGATGGCCGGTGGCACCGGTGGTCACATCTTTCCCGGCCTTGCAGTGGCCGAGGCACTGCGGGCGGCAGGCTGGCGGGTGTATTGGATGGGCGTCCCCGGTGGCATGGAAGCGGACCTCGTGCCAAAGCGAGGTTTCGACATGCTGTGGGTGCGCTTTGGCGGCCTGCGTGGCAAGGGGACGCTGACCAAGCTGCTGCTGCCCGTCAATCTGCTGTGCGCGCTCTGGCAGGCGCTGCGCGCGCTGCGCCGGGTGCGGGCGGACGTGGTGCTCAGCATGGGCGGCTACATCGCCTTTCCCGGAGGGCTGATGAGCGCATTGGCCGGCTCCAGGCTGGTGGTGCATGAACAGAACGCGATCGCCGGTCTGGCGAACAAGGTGCTCGCACGCATCGCGGACCGCTGTTACACCGCCTTCCCTGACGCACTCCCTGGCGCGCAGTGGGTGGGCAACCCGGTGCGCGCGGACATCTGCGCCCTGGCCGTGCCCGAGCAACGCTATTCCGGGCGCAGCGGGCCGCTGCGCCTGCTGGTGGTGGGTGGCAGCCTTGGCGCGCAGGCATTCAACACCCTGGTTCCGCAAGCGCTGGCGCGATTGCCCGCCGGCGAGCGCCCCCAAGTGCGGCACCAGAGCGGGGCCAGGCACCTACCGGCACTACAGCAGGCGTATGCCGATGCCGGCGTGCAAGCCGACTGCGCGGCCTTCATCGACGACATGGCCGCCGCCTACGCCGAGGCCGATCTTGTGATCTGCCGCGCCGGCGCGTCGACCGTGACGGAAGTGGCCTGCGCCGGTGTCGCCGCGCTGTTCGTGCCCTTTCCGCATGCGGTCGATGACCACCAGACTGTAAATGCGCAATTTCTTGCAGGCCGCGACGCGGCGCTGCTGATTCAACAAAGCAACCTCAGCGCGCAAGGGCTGGCCGATCTTCTGCGCGACCTGGATCGCAGCAAGCTGCTGGCCATGGCGCATGGCGCGCGCGCGCTGGCCCGGCCAGATGCGGTGCAAGCCGTGGTGGATGGTTGCACCACCCTGCTGCAAGGTCGCGCAACGATGCAAGGACAAGGGCGATGAAACACGCCATTCGCAACATCCATTTCGTCGGCATCGGTGGCGCCGGGATGAGCGGCATTGCCGAAGTGCTGCACAACCTGGGCTATGGAATCAGCGGCTCGGATCTGAGCGAAAGCGCCACGGTGCAGCGTCTGCGCGGCCTTGGCCTGCGTGTGGCCATCGGCCACGACGGCGCGCATGTGCAGGACGTCGACGCCGTGGTCATCTCCACTGCCGTGCAGGGCAACAACCCGGAGGTGCTGGCGGCGCGAGCACGCCACATTCCGGTGGTGCCGCGCGCGGTCATGCTGGCTGAACTGATGCGCCTGAAGCGCGGCATCGCGATCGCGGGTACCCACGGCAAGACCACGACCACGAGTCTGGTTGCCAGCGTGCTGGCCGAGGGCGGGCTGGACCCGACCTTCGTCATCGGCGGCCGACTCAACAGCGCCGGGGTCAACGCGCAACTGGGGCAGGGCGAGTACATCGTGGTCGAGGCTGACGAGTCCGATGCCTCCTTCCTCAACCTGCTGCCGGTCATGGCCGTGGTCACCAATATCGACGCCGACCATATGGACACCTACGGCCACGATCCGGCCAGGCTCCGCCACGCGTTTGTCGACTTCATCGCTCGCCTGCCGTTCTATGGCGCCGCTGTGCTTTGCGTGGACGACACCGCGGTGCGTTCCATCCTGCCCTTCATTTCCAAGCCCATCACCAGCTACGGCTTTGCCGAAGACGCCCAGGTACGCGCCATCGACGTGCAGGCCATTGGTGCACAGATGCGGTTCACCGTCGTCCGGCGCAACGGCGTGGAACTACCGGCGCTGCCCGTGGTGCTCAATCTGCCGGGTCGGCACAACGTGCAAAACGCGCTGGCGGCCATCGCCATCGCAACTGAACTCAATGTGGACGATGCCGCCATCCAGCGCGCACTAGCCGGCTTCAACGGCGTGGGGCGGCGTTTCCAGCGCTATGGCGAAGTGCCCGCACACAGCGGTGGCCATTTCACCCTGATCGACGATTACGGCCATCACCCTGTCGAGATGGCCGCGACCATCGCCGCCGCGCGCGGGGCCTTTCCCGGACGTCGTCTGGTGCTGGCATTTCAGCCGCACCGCTACACCCGTACCCGCGACCTCTTCGAAGACTTTGTGAAAGTCCTGGGCGACGCCGACGCTGTGCTGCTGGCCGAGGTCTACGCAGCTGGCGAAGCGCCGCTGGTGGCTGCCGATGGCCGCAGCCTGGCGCGCGCCGTGCGCGTGGCTGGAAAGACCGAGCCGGTGTTTGTCGAATCCATTGCCGACATGCCGCAGGCCATCCTGGACATGGCGCGTGACGGTGATGTGCTGATCTGCATGGGCGCGGGATCGATCGGAGGCGTGCCGGCGCAGGTCGTGGCGTTGGGTGCGAGTTCTGCGAAGGGGGTGCAATGACGACATGGCCACACATCGACGCGCGCGGCATGGGCCGTGTCGCTGTCCTCATGGGCGGGATTTCTGCCGAACGTGAAGTCTCGCTGATGTCGGGCAAGGGTGTGCTCGCCGCGCTGCAATCACGCGGTGTGGATGCCTTCGCGTTCGATCCCGCGGTGGACGATCTGGCCGCGCTCAAGTCCTTTGGCGCGCAGCGCGTATTCATCAACCTGCATGGTCGTTGGGGTGAAGATGGCACAGTGCAGGGGGCGCTGGAGTTGCTCGGCATTCCCTACACCGGCCCCGGCGTGCTGGCCTCCGCCCTGGCCATCGACAAGACCATGACCAAGCGGCTGTGGCATTGTGAGGGCCTGCCTACGCCGCAGTGGCGCGAAGTCGGTGCGCTGGCCGAGGCGCGCGAGGCTGCAGTTGCACTGGGGTTCCCGCTGATTTTCAAGGCCTCGCATGAAGGCTCCACCCTGGGGCTCAAGCGTGCGGACAAGGCCGATGAGGTGGATGCGGCCTACGCCGAAGCAGCACGCTTCGACCGCCGGGTTCTGATCGAGCAATTCATCGTCGGCGATGAAGTGACCTGCGGGGTGATCGGTGCAGGCGCCGACGCCCGCGCGCTGCCCCTGATCCGAATCGTCGCTCCTGGCGGAAATTACGACTACGAACACAAGTACTTCAGCGACGACACCCGCTACATCTGCCCCAGCGAACTGCCTGCCGACGAAGAAGCGCGCATTCAGGATCTGGTGCTGCGCAGCTATCGCACCCTGGGTTGCCGTGGCTGGGCGCGCGCGGACATCATGATCCGCGCCACTGACCGCCAACCCTTTCTGCTGGAGATCAACACTTCGCCGGGAATGACCGGACACTCGCTCGTGCCCATAGCCGCGCGCGTGGCCGGGCTGGAGTATGCCGATCTGTGTCTGCTCATCCTGAACCTTGCCGCGCTGGATCAGCTGCACAAAGATGTCAGTCCTCACGCTTCGGCGTCGCCTGCGCTGCGGCCTGGCGGCGCGGAGGAGGGGCGATGAGCAGCCACGCCCTGCGCGAACTTCCGCTCGACATCCGCTTGATGCAGGGCACCTCGCGTGCCCTGCTCTGGCTGGTGGCGCTCGGCTGCCTGTTTGTCGCGGGGCATTGGCTGATGCAACGCGACTGGTGGAACATCCGCGCCGTGCGGCTGCAGGGCGATCTGCAACGCATCAGGCCGGTGACGGTACGGTCCGACGCGCTGCCTCAATTGCAGGGCAACTTCCTCACCATCAATCTTGCGCAGGCGCAGCGTGTGTTCGAGCAACTGCCCTGGGTGCGGACCGCCGTGGTGCAACGGCTGTGGCCCATGGAGCTGGCCGTCACGCTGCAAGCACAGCAGCCCGTCGCGCTCTGGCACGAACCCGGTGGCACTCCGCAACTGGTCAATGCCGAAGGCCAACCGTTCAACGCCAACCTCGGTGAGGTGCAGGGTCTGGGTCTTCCGCAGTTCAGCGGGCCGGTGGGCAGCAGCGCGCAGGTGCTGCATATGAGCCAGACTCTGCAACCCTTGCTGCAAGGGTTTCACCAGAACCTGGTCACATTGACGCTGGGCAGCGGAGGCAACTGGAGCCTGCAAACCCGCGCGGGCCTGCACATCGATATGGGCAGCGCGCCCGACAGTGCTGCAACCCAGCAACGCTTGAAGCAATTCATGGAACTCATGCCGCAGCTCGAGGTGCGTTATGGACGCGCCATCGACAGCGTGGACTTGCGCTACCCGAACGGCTTTGCCGTGCATCTGCAGGGCGTCGATCTGCCGGGAATGAAGAAGACAACAAAGCCGCAACCTGCGGGGAGGAAAGACTGAAATGGCCAAGGACTACAAGGATCTGGTGGTAGCGCTGGACATCGGCACCTCCAAAGTGCTGGTGGTGGTTGCCGAAATGCTGGCCGACCGCGACAACCCGGCAGCCGGATTCAAGATCGTGGGTATGGGACAGGCGCCGACTGCGGGCATGCGTCGCGGGGTGGTGGTGGACATCGAGGCCACGGTGCAGTCCATTCAGGCCGCGCTGAAGGAAGCCGAGCTCATGGCTGACTGCAAGATCACGCACGTCATCACCGGCATCACCGGCAGCCATATCCGCGGCCAGAACTCGCACGGCATGGTGGCGATCAAGGATCGCGAAGTGACGCAGGCCGACGTCACCCGGGTGATCGAGACCGCCAAGGCGGTGAACATTCCCGCCGATCAGCGCCTGCTGCTGGTCGAGGCGCAGGAATTCATCATCGACGGCCAGGAGGTCAAGGAACCCGTGGGGATGAGCGGTGTGCGCCTGGAAGTCAATGTGCACATTGTCACCGGGGCGCAGACGGCGGCTGAGAACGTGCTCAAGTGCGTGCGCCGCTGCGGCCTTGAGGTGGAGCAGTTGGTGCTGCATCCGCTCGCGTCCAGCCATGCCGTGCTCACGGACGACGAGAAGGAACTCGGCGTGGCTGTGGTGGACATCGGCGCGGGCGTGACCGACATCGCCATCTACACCGGCGGCGCCATTCGTCATACCGCCATCATTCCGGTGGCCGGGGAACTGATCACCAGCGACATTGCCATGGCCCTGCGCACGCCGACGCGCGACGCCGAGGACATCAAGATCGAACATGGCATTGCCAAGCAGGTGCTGGCCAACCCGGAAGAAACACTGGAAGTGCCCGGGCTCGGCGACCGCGGACCGCGCATGTTGTCGCGCCAGGTGCTCGCCAGCGTGATCGAGCCGCGTGCCGAAGAAATCTTCGCCCTGGCGCAGCAGGTGATCCGCGAGTCGCGTTTCGAGGACGTGCTGTCGTCCGGTGTGGTGTTGTGCGGCGGATCGGCGCAGATGCCAGGCATGGTCGAACTTGCTGAAGACATTTTCCTCAAGCCGGTGCGCGTGGGGACCCCGAGCTACAGCGGCCCGCTGGCCGACATGGTGCGCAATCCGCGCATGGCCACTGTGATGGGTTTGCTCCTCGAGGCTTTGCATCAGCGTCAGCGCGGTGCGCGCATCGCGCAGAAAAGCAGTTCGGTCAAAGGCTCGCTCGGTCGTTTGCGCGAGTGGTTTGCAGGGAATTTTTGAGTTCTGTGCGTCGGCGTCCGGAGAGTCCGGACGTGGGGGCGCAGGGTGTGTTCGGCGGGCGTAGGGTGCGTCAGCCGGTTTTTAACGGAGGTGTGAAATGGCTTTTGAAATGATTGAGAATGACGCCCACAGCGCGTTCAACCAGGGAACCAACATCAAGGTGATCGGTGTTGGCGGTGGCGGCGGAAATGCCGTCGAACACATGATTGCATCGGGCGTACGCGGGGTGGAATTCATCTGCGCGAATACCGATGCACAAGCGCTCAAGACGTCGAGTGCGCACCAGTTCCTGCAACTGGGCAAGACCGGGCTGGGCGCTGGCGGCAAGCCGGTGGTCGGACGCGAGTCGGCAGACCAGGCGCGCGGGCAGATCCGCGACGCACTCGATGGCGCGCACATGCTGTTCATCACGGCAGGCATGGGTGGCGGCACGGGCACCGGCGCGGCACCGGTGATCGCCAAGATCGCACGTGAAATGGGCATTCTGACCGTGGCCGTGGTGACCCGTCCATTCGATTTCGAAGGGGCCAAGCGTTCGTCCAACGCCGATCAGGGTCTGGCTGAACTCGAAGCCAACGTTGATTCGCTGATCGTGGTGCTCAACGAAAAGCTGCTTGAAGTGTATGGCGACGATATCACGCAGAAGGAGGCGTTCGGAAAGGCCAACGATGTGCTGAAGAATGCCACTGGCGGCATTGCCGAGATCATCAATGTGCCGGGCCTGATCAACGCCGACTTCGAGGACGTCAAGTCCGTGATGGGCGAGCCGGGAAAGGCCATGATGGGCACCGCCATGGCCAGCGGCCCCGACCGTGCGCGTCTGGCTGCCGAGCAGGCCGTGGTCTGCCCGCTGCTTGATGGCGTCGATCTCTCGGGGGCCAAGGGCGTGCTGGTGAACATCACCGCTGACGACTCGCTGCGTCTGGGCGAGACGCGCGAGGCGATGAACGCCATCCGCGCCTATGCCTCGCCGGAAGCCAACATCATCTTCGGCACGGTGAACGATCCGACCATGGGTGACTCGCTGCGCGTGACCGTGCTGGCCACCGGCCTGAGCGGCAAGGCCGAGAAGGCCGCGCCTGAACTCACCATTATCCGTACGGGCACCGACAATGTGCCGCTGATGACTCAGGGATATGGTGCACAAGCCGGTGCAGACCCGCATCAGATCCCGGCGATCTGGCGCAGTGGCCGTGGCGCTCCGTCGGCGCACGTGAACGCGCTGATGCAAAGCGGCATGGATGAAGTGGAGATCCCGGCCTTCCTGCGCAAGCAGGCGGACTGAACAGGCAGAGCCGTACCGCAAGCGCGCAGCGACGGACGCAGCATGTTCTCTTGGACGGCCGGAATGCGGTCGAGCAAGGGAGGCGCGTCCAACTGACGGAGTGACCCGACTTCGTGAGAGCGCGTCGCCGCAGCGCTGGTGCCGACGCATGAGCCGTGCCCTGACAGATCACCTCCCTGTCAGGGCACACGGCGCGTCGGCTCCACTCCGGGAATGCAAGCAGGATTGGCGGGGGCGACCTACAATGCATAGCTTATAGCAATCAATATTGCGAAATTAATACACTGACATCATGCTGGCGCAACGCACCATTCAATCCGTCAATCGCGCCGTCGGCGTGGGCCTGCACAGCAGCGAGCGGGTGGAACTCATCCTGCGCCCGGCACCGCCAGATACCGGCATCGTCTTCACCCGCACCGACCTGATCGAGCCGGTGGAAATTCCGCTGAATCCGTTTGCCGTGGTCGACACGCGCATGGCCACGACCTTGGGCCGCGGCGACGTGAAAATACATACCGTCGAGCACCTGCTTTCGGCCTGCTCCGGCCTGGGGATCGACAATCTGTATATCGACGTTACCGCGGAGGAAATTCCCATCCTTGACGGGTCGGCCTCTTCCTTTGTCTATTTGCTGCAGTCAGCCGGCATTGCCTTGCAAAATGCCCCGAAGCGTTTCATCCGTGTGCGCAAGCCAGTGGAACTGCGTCTGGGACTGGGCAATGACCTGAAATGGGCGCGGTTGGAGCCTTACGACGGCTTCAAGCTGAGTTTCGATATCGACTTCGATCATCCGGCGGTTGACCAGACCGCGCAGTCCGCCGTGTTCGATCTGGGGCGCGACTCGTATGTGAAAGACATCGCCCGCGCCCGGACCTTCGGTTTCATGCGCGATGTCGAAACGCTGCGCGAGCGCGGCTTGGCACTGGGCGGCAGTATGGAAAACGCCATCGTCATGGACGAATACCGGGTGCTCAACCAGGAAGGACTGCGATTCGACGATGAGTTCGTCAAACACAAGACCCTCGACGCGATCGGCGATCTCTACGTTGCGGGCAAGGCACTGATCGGCGCTTACAGCGCATTCCGCAGCGGACATGCGGTCAACAACCTGCTGCTGCGCGAACTGTTCGCCGACGAAAGCAGCTACGAGATCGTCAGCTTCGACGACGCGGCTCGCGCGCCAGCGGGCTTCCGCGCCATTCCCACATTTGCTTTTTGACGGTTGCTTCAGTTACCGCGCCCGAGCAAGGCGCGTAGCTGGGCTTTGACTGCCGTCGGGCAGGTTGGCCCCTGAGATTGCGGTTGCGGCGCCAGGGCAGTGCTCTCACCCTGTGGTTGTACCCGGATGCGGATGTCACGCAGGGCGAAGCCGCGCTCCTGCAAATGACGCAGCAGTGTGGGCTTGAACTGACTCAACTTGGCTGCCACCGCGCTGGAAGTCGCCGTCAGGCTCCAGACGCCATCCTGCCATCGCCCCGCCTGCACACCGCCGATCAATGGCGGCGGAAGAAGATGCCGCGTGGCGTCCCACATCTGTCGCGACAGCAGGGCGGCGTCGCGCAGCGCGGCAATTGGCAGCGTGACCTGCGCCCAGGCCGATAGCGATCCAGCGCCTTTTTGTAAGGCTGGGGCGGAGTTGGTTGGACGGCGGGCTGGCACGGAGGAGGGCAAAACGCGAGGGAACGGATTGGAAATGGGCGAATCCATCCGCATTGTGCCAGTGCGCGTTGCGTAAAAACGCACGCATACAATGAAATGTTTTGGACAACCGTGCGGGCGCGTGTCGCTGCGGTGTTCCCATCAAACACACTCAAGACAGCGGGACCAGAGCCCGCCCTCCCATGCCAGTCAAATTCCTCACCAGTCTGTTCGGCAGCCGCAATGAACGTTTGCTGCGCCAGTATCGGCGCGTGGTCGAGCGCATCAATGCCCTGGAACCGCAATTCGAGCAACTCAGCGACGATGCGCTCAAGGCCAAGACGGCAGAGTTCCGCCAGCAGGTGGCGGGTGGACGCAGCCTCGATGACCTGTTGCCAGAAGCGTTCGCCGTGGTGCGCGAAGGCGGCAAACGCGCACTCAAGATGCGCCACTTCGATGTGCAGATGATCGGCGGCATGGCGCTGCATTACGGCAAGATCGGTGAAATGCGCACCGGCGAGGGCAAGACCCTGGTGGGCACGCTGCCGGTCTATCTCAACGCCCTGTCCGGCCAAGGCGTGCATGTGATCACCGTGAACGACTACCTGGCGCGACGCGATGCGGAGTGGATGAGCCGCCTCTACAACTTCCTGGGCTTGAGCGTGGGAATCAATCTGCCCGATATGACCAAGCCGGAAAAGCAGGCCGCTTACGCCGCGGACGTCACCTACGGCACGAACAATGAATACGGCTTTGACTACCTGCGTGACAACATGGTGTACGAGCCGACCGAGCGAGTGCAGCGCGGGCTGAATTATGCGCTGATCGACGAGGTGGATTCGATCCTGATCGACGAGGCGCGCACCCCGCTGATCATCTCCGGTCAGGCCGACGACAACACCGAGCTCTATAAGAAGATCAACGTCATCGTTCCCCGCCTGGAGCGCCAGATCGGCGAGGAAGATCCCATCACCGGCAAGGGTGTGGAAAAGCCGGGTGACTTCACTGTGGATGAGAAGGCGCATCAGGTCTTCCTCACCGAGTCCGGACATGAGAAGGCCGAGGCAATTCTCGCCGAGATGGGGCTGATTCCCTCTGGCACCACGCTATACGACCCGAGCAACATTCTGCTGATGCACCATGTGTATGCAGCCTTGCGTGCCAACCACCTGTATCACCGCGACCAGCATTACGTGGTGCAGAACGGCGAAGTCATCATCGTCGATGAGTTCACCGGGCGCATCATGGCGGGTAGGCGTTGGTCCGATGGCTTGCACCAGGCGGTGGAAGCCAAAGAGGGAGTGGACATCCAGAGCGAGAACCAGACCCTGGCCTCGATCACGTTCCAGAACTATTTCCGCATGTATGCCAAGCTCGGCGGCATGACCGGAACGGCCGACACCGAGGCCTTCGAGTTCCAGGAAATCTATCAGCTGGAAACCGTGGTCATCCCGACCAACAAGCCCGTCCGTCGCAAGGACGCGCAGGACAAGGTCTACAAGACCGCGCACGAGCGCGACCTTGCCGTGGTCGAAGACATTCGCGACTGTTTTGAACGCGGCCAGCCGGTGCTGGTGGGGACCACCTCGATCGAGAGCAGTGAAAAACTCTCCATGCTGCTGGACCAGAAAAAGCTGCCGCACCAGGTGCTCAACGCCAAGCAGCATGCGCGCGAGGCCGAGATCGTTGCGCAAGCCGGTCGTCCGGGCATGATCACCATCGCCACCAATATGGCGGGCCGCGGCACCGACATCGTGCTCGGTGGCAATGTGGAAAAGCAGTGCGAGATCATCGAGGCCGATGCCAACTTCTCTGATGAGGAAAAAGCCGCCAAGGTCCACACCGTCAAGAGTGAGTGGCAGTCGCTGCATGACAAGGTGATCGCCGCTGGCGGTCTGCACATCATCGGCACCGAGCGGCATGAAAGCCGCCGGGTGGACAACCAGTTGCGCGGCCGTAGTGGCCGGCAGGGTGACCCCGGCTCCACCCGGTTCTATCTGTCGCTAGACGATTCGCTGATGCGCATTTTTGCGGGCGACCGGGTCAAGGCCATCATGGAGCGCTTGAAAATGCCCGAAGGCGAGGCCATCGAAGCCGGCATGGTCACGCGCTCCATCGAGAGCGCGCAGCGCAAGGTCGAAGCGCGCAACTTCGACATCCGCAAGCAACTGCTCGAATACGACGACGTGTCCAACGAGCAGCGCAAGATCATCTACCGGCAGCGGAATGAGCTGCTCGACTCCATTGACGTGGGCGAACAGATCACTTCCCTTCGGCAGGGTGCCTTTTCCGATCTGGTGCGCGCCTATGTGCCCGAGCAGAGCATGGAAGAACAGTGGGACATCCCCGGTCTGGAAAACGTGCTGCGAGACGAATGGCAGATCGAGCTGCCGCTCAGGGACTGGCTGGAGTCGGATGAGAACATCACCGACGAGGACGTGCTCGAACGCGTGCTTGAAGCCGCGGATTCCGCGTACACCACGAAGGTCGATCTGGTCGGCAAGGAGAACTTTGCCCAGTTCGAACGCGTGGTGCTGCTGCAAACTCTCGACCAGCAATGGCGTGAGCATCTATCAGCGCTCGACCATTTGCGCCAAGGCATCCATCTGCGTGGTTATGCGCAAATGCAGCCCAAGCAGGAATACAAGCGCGAGGCCTTCGAGCTGTTCGGCATGTTGCTGGACACTGTGAAAACCGAAGTCACCCGCATATTGATGACGGTGCAGGTGCAAAGCCCGGAACAGGCTGAGCAGGCTGCCGAGGTCATGGAGGAAAAGGCCCAGCGCATCCACATCAACTTCCAGCATGCCGACGCGACATCCGGAATTTCGGTGCTCGACAGCACCGAGGCTGCGCTGGCCGGGATGGCGGTGGCGGGCGGCGGCGCGCAGGAATCAAACCCGTATCCGAAAGTCGGCCGCAACGATCCCTGCCCCTGCGGTAGTGGCAAGAAATACAAGCATTGCCACGGCAAGCTGAGCTGATCCCTGCTGCCAGGTTGCGGGGCTCACCTGTCCCGCGACGATCTCTGATTTTCGTCTTGTCTTGTTCTGGAGCGCCCCTCATGGCCGTGAATCTGCAAGTCCCTGATCCTGCTGCCCTGCATGCCGTCGAAGGCGTCCTGCTCGGCGTGACTGAAGCGCAGATCCGCAAGGCCGGCCGCAAGGACCTCACCGTCATCCAGATCGCTCCGGGCGCCAGCGTGGCCGGGGTGTTTACACAAAATCGCTTCTGCGCAGCGCCGGTGCAGGTCTGCCGCCAGCACCTGCAGGTCACGGCAGGACGGGATGTGCGCGCCCTGGTCATCAACACCGGCTGCGCGAATGCCGGAACGGGTGCGCAGGGCCTGGCAGATGCGCGGCAAACCTGCGTCGAACTGGCAGGGCTTCTGGGCGTGGACCCCACGCAGGTTCTGCCGTTTTCAACAGGCGTGATTCTGGAGCCGCTGCCCATGCAGCGCTTGCTTGCAGGTCTGCCCGCAGCCCTTGCCGCTGGTCGCAGTGAGGGCTGGGCCGACGCCGCGCAGGCCATCATGACAACCGATACCCTGCCCAAGGCGGCGAGCGTGCAAGTGGTGATCGACGGCGTAACCGTGACCCTGAGTGGCATCAGCAAGGGCGCGGGCATGATTCGCCCCAACATGGCCACAATGCTCGGTTTCATCGCGACCGATTGCGCGGTCAGCCCCGAGGTGCTGCAGCAACTCACGCGCACCGCGGCGGACGACTCGTTCAACAGCATCACGGTCGATGGCGACACATCGACCAACGATTCACTGGTCGTCGTTGCGACGGGCAAGGCGGCATTGCCTTTGATTACCGGCGCGGCCAGCACGCAGGCGCAGGTGCTGCAGACCGCGCTGACCGCACTGGCGCAGCAATTGGCGCAGGCCATCGTGCGTGACGGCGAAGGCGCCACCAAATTCATCAGCGTGAAGGTCGAAGCTGCGCGCAGCCGCGACGAGGCACGGCAGGTTGCCTACGCCGTGGCGCATTCACCGCTGGTCAAAACCGCGTTCTTCGCCAGCGATCCCAATCTGGGCCGCATTCTGGCCGCAGTGGGCTATGCCGGGGTGACCGATCTCGACGTGGGTGGTGTCGATCTCTACCTCGATGACGTGCACGTCGCCACCCGTGGCGGCCGCAACCCCGCCTACCGCGAGGGCGATGGCCAGCGGGTGATGCAGCAGGCCGAGATCACCGTGCGCATCGTGCTCGGCCGCGGTGCGGCAGCAGCCACCGTGTGGACCTGCGATCTGTCGCACGACTATGTGTCCATCAACGCCGATTACCGCTCCTGAATTCGATGGCGAACATGTCCAGAACCACCAAGACCGCAACGGCCGAGTACGCTGCGCAGCCGGCATCGGTTGCTTCGGAAGGCGCCGATCTCAGCATGCACCTCACCGCACTGTTTACTCGCGCCCACGCCTTGTTCGACCGCCTGGAAGCCGTTCTGCCCGCGCCGATGGCCGAGCCAGACTGGAATGCCTCAGTCGCCTTTCGCTGGGTCAGCAAAGGCAGCCGCAAGCAGTTGGTGCCGGTGCGTAATCTTTCGCCCATGTCCTACGACGACCTGATCGGCATCGACGACCAGCGCCGCAAGGTGGAGCGCAACACGCGCCAGTTCGTGCAAGGCAAGCCGGCCAACAACGTGCTCATCACCGGGTCGCGTGGCACCGGAAAGTCGTCGCTGGTCAAGGCCAGCCTCAACAAATTCGCGCGTCAGGGGTTGCGTCTGATCGAGGTGGACAAGGCCGATCTGGTCGATCTGCCAGAACTCACCGACCTGCTCGCGGAGCGTCCAGAGCGCTTCATCGTGTTCAGCGACGATCTGTCGTTTGAGGAAGGCGAGCCAGGCTACAAGGCACTCAAGTCGGTGCTCGACGGCTCGGTCAGTGCCACCGCCGACAACGTGTTGATCTACGCCACGTCCAACCGCCGCCATCTCATGCCCGAGTATCTGCAGGAGAACCTGAGCTACAAGCACCTGGAGAACGGCGAGATCCACCCTGGGGAAGTGGTGGAAGAAAAGATCTCCCTGTCCGAGCGCTTCGGGCTATGGGTGAGTTTCTATCCCTACGATCAGGACCAGTATCTCCAGATCGTGGCGCACTGGCTGGACGCCTTTGGCGTGAGTGGGAAGCAGAGGGACAAGGCGCTGCAGGAATCGCTGGTCTGGGCGCTGGAACGCGGCTCACGCTCCGGCCGTGTGGCTTGGCAATTTGCCCGGGACTGCGCGGGGCGTAGCGCCAAATGAGCAGCAGCGCGGAAGCGCAGCGTCAACCCGTTGCCGTTGCCGTCGGGCTGATGGTGAAGGCTGACGGCGCCTTTCTCATGGCGTCTCGGCCCCAAGGCAAGCCCTATGCGGGGTACTGGGAGTTCCCGGGTGGCAAGGTGGAAGCGGGCGAATCGCTACAGGTGGCCCTGGCCCGTGAGTTTGAAGAGGAACTGGGTGTGACGGTGCGTGAAGCGCACTATTGGCGCAGCCTGCGCGTGGACTACCCGCATGCCTTGGTCGATCTCCAGTTCTGTCGTATCACCGCCTGGGACGGGGAGCCGCAAGGCCGTGAAGGCCAGCAACTCGCTTGGCAAACGCTGCCGGTGAGGGTGTCTCCCGTGCTTCCAGGTGCCTTGCCGGTGCTGGAGTGGCTAGCCCAGGAGCGCAGACCAGGCTGACTCAATGCGGCCTGATGCTTCCCTCGGGGGAGATCTCAAGCGCGCCAATGTCATCGAAATCCGTCGGTTCAGGCCTGGCTTCCACGCGGTAGCTTTCGCTGGCCCAGGCGCCGAAGTCGATGGACTTGCAGCGCTCGCTGCAGAATGGACGCCACGGGTTGGAGGTGCTGTAGACCGTGAGGGCGCCGCAATGCGGACATGCGACTTTGCGGGCGATGGTGCGCGGGGAGTCCATAGCGATACGGTTTTACGGGCACAAGGTCATTTCAAACGGCACATCGTCCGCGGATGGCGTCATGTGCCACTCTGCATCGGGCTGCATGAAACGGACTGACACCATGAGGCGATGCCCGGTGATTTCCGGTACCAGACCCAGGGCGCCATCGACGCTCAGCCGGAGCAGTTGAAAGGTCTTGCCAGCAAGTTGCTGCTGATAGTAGCCGCTTAGCGCCTGAAGTTTGCGTGTACTGCCCGCATCGCGTTGCAGGCGCAGCAGCAGTTCGACACTGCTGGCCAGTGGGGCGAACACACTCAGCCAGCGGACGAGATCGGTCTGACGCTGTTGATGCGGAAGATGCTGCCAGGCGAAATACGCAGGCAGGTCAAACTCACATGTGCCGCCAGGTATGTTGGCGCGGCTGCGAATGGCCATGAGCCACTCGCTGTCATGCAGGCTCTGTCCGATTCGGCCTTGCTGCTGACTCAGGGCCTGGAAGGCCCGGTCGATTTCTTCCAGCACCGCGTCGAGTGCGGATTCTGCCACTGCGGGATTGCCCCGATAGGCGATGAAACTTTGGCGCTGGCGCTCAAGTTCCTTGAGGACTTCGGACTTCAAATCCTGGCGCGTGGCCACGTCCATGATCTCGAACAGGGTGATCAGTGCGAAATGGTGGTGCTCGGGGAGGGCGCCTTGTTGCAGCACATCAACTCGCCGGAACAGATGTTCCAGCCTGAGCAGTGTGCGCACGCGTTCATGCAGGGGGTATTCGTACAGAATCACTGGGAAATCCGGTTTGGCGTCGTGGCGCAAGATCTTGCGTGAACCTAGACAGCATGCCCGCATTGTCACGCAAGCTGCGGCTGAACTCAATTTCTCTACGCAAACCGACGATATTTTTCGTTGAGAGCATCGACTTGCCGGGCGAGGTTTTGCAGGTCGCCGCTGTTGTCGATCACATCGTCGGCCACGGCGAGACGTTGTGTCCGCGTGGCTTGGGCGGCAAGGATGGCGTCTATCGTGCCGGCGTCCAATCCTGAGCGTGCTTGCACACGCACAATTTGCAGATCCTCAGGGCAGTCCACCACACACACTCGGTCGATCTGCGGTTTCCAGCGCGCCAGATGCTCAACCAGCAGGGGTACGACAAGGACGAGATAGGGGCCGTCCAGTTGCGCGGCTGCGTCGCGCATCGCTGTGCTGATGCGGGGATGCAAGATGGATTCGAGCAGGGCGCGCGCCTGGGAATCGTGGAACACGCGCGCGCGCATGGCGGCGCGATTCAAAGCGCCTTGCTCGTTGCAGACCTCGGCGCCGAATGCCTCGATCAATGCCGGCATGGCCGTGCCGTCCGGTGCCGTGATCTGATGCGCCACGACATCTGCGTCGACAACTGCCGCACCGTGTGCGGCAAGCATCTCTGCGGCGGCTGATTTGCCGGAGCCAATGCCTCCGGTCAGGCCGATGCGCAAGCGCGTCCCCCGGTTCATGCTCCTGAGGAGGGCAGAACCAACGCCACCAGGGTGTGTGGCCCGATGAACAGCAGCGCAATGCCGGCTGCGGCGAGGAACGGACCAAAGGGAATGGGGCGACCGCGCTCGGTCAGCTTCAGCAATTGCAGGGTGATGCCGATGATCGCGCCGCAAACACTCGACAACAGGATGATGGGGAGTAGCGCCGCCACGCCGAACCAGGCGCCGAGAGCCGCCAGCAGTTTGAAGTCACCGAACCCCATGCCTTCCTTGCCAGTCAGTAACTTGAACACTTGATAGACCGTCCACAGCGCGAGATAACCGACGACGGTCCCCCAGACGGCGCTGGAGAGTTGCTCGGGATGCATCCCGGCGTGCCAGAGCAAGCCAAGCCAAAGCAGCGGCAGGGTGATGCTATCGGGCAGCAGAGTGGTATCGAAATCGATCAACGCCAAGGTGATGAGTGCCCAGAGCAGGGCGATGTAAGCCATGCTGTCCCAACCGGCGCCCCAGCGCACGACGACAGCTGCGCTCAGCAGCGCAGTGACCAGTTCCACCAGTGGATAGCGCAGTGAGATGGCGGCACTGCATGCCGAACATCGCCCGCGCAACAACAAGTAGCTCAGCACCGGGAGGTTTTCCCACCAGGTGATCTGGTGTCCGCACGATGGGCAGCGCGAGCGTGGCGCGACGAGGTCGAAGCGTTCGGCCGGCGTCGCCGCTGTCTCCGGATGGAGGGTGGCGTGGGCATCTGCTTGCCACTGACGTTCCATCATCACCGGCAGGCGGTAGATCACTACGTTGAGAAAACTTCCCACCACCAGACCGAAGAGTCCAGCGGTGAGAATCCAGAAGACCAAGGGCAGCGCACTGAGGTCGGGCATCAACCGACAACCTTGCCAAGGTTGAAGATGGGCAGATACATCGCGACGACCAGACCGCCAATGATCACGCCCAGGAACACGATGATGATGGGCTCAAGCAGGGCGGAAAGGTTTTTCACCAGTTCGTCCACTTCAGCTTCGTAAATATCTGCGGCCTTGCTGAGCATGGAGTCGAGTGAGCCGGACTCTTCGCCGATTGAAGTCAACTGGATCACCAGCGGCGGGAAGACTTGCTGCGTCTGCATGGACGTGGTCAGGCTGGTGCCGGTCGACACATCCTGCTGGATGTTCTCCGTGGCACGGAGGTAGACGTAGTTGCCTGATGCACCACCGACCGCGTCCAGCGCCTCTACCAATGGCACTCCGGCGCCGAACATCGTTGCCAGGGTACGCGTCCAGCGCGCCAGAGCACCCAGGCGCACCAGTTTGCCGAATACCGGCACGCGCAAGAGCAATCGATCCATGGTCTCCTGCATCTTGACCGATTTCTTCCAGGATTGCAGAAAGAAGTAGCCGCCAAGGAAGATGGTGCCAAAAAGGATGTACCAGTAATGGACGAAAAAGTTGGACATTGCCACCACCATCAGCGTGGGGGCGGGAAGGCTGGCGCCAAACTGCGAGAACACATCCGTAAAGACAGGCACGACGAACAGCATGATGATGGACACAACCACGAAGGCCACCACCATCACGGCGATGGGGTAGGTGAGCGCGCTCTTGATCTTGCTGCGGATGGCCAGAGACTTTTCCTGGTAGGTCGCCAGACGATCAAGTATCAGTTCGAGCATACCGGCTGTTTCGCCAGCCTCGACCAGATTGCAATAAAGCGCGTCGAAGTATTTGGGATGTTTGCGAAACGCGTTCGACAGGCTGGTGCCGGTCTCCACATCGCCGCGGATGTCCATGATCAGCCGGGCCATGTTCGGATTGGGGTGCCCGCGCCCGACGATGTCGAAGGATTGCAGCAAGGGCACGCCGGCCTTGATCATGGTGGACATCTGGCGGGTGAAGGTGGAAATATCCTTCGCCTTGATGGCCTTGCCGCTGCTCAGACGGCGCTTCTTGACTTTGGTGACAAGAATGCCCTGGCGACGCAACGACGCGGAGACGATGGCTTCGCTCCCGGCGCGGAGTTCACCTCGCTGGAGTTTGCCTTGCCGGTCCTTCCCTTCCCACTCGAATAGCGCGTCCTTCGCCGTTCGCGCTGCAGCTGTAGCCATGTTGCTTCCCCCCGTTTACTCGTTGGACACGGCGATGATTTCTTCCAGGGATGTGACTCCCTGTTTCACCTTGATCAGTCCGGACTCACGCAGTGAGCGCACGCCTTCCTTGCGTGCCTGCTCCGCGATGTCCATTGCTGTGCCGTGGTTAAGGATGATGCGCTGTATTTCTTCGGTAATAGGCATGACCTGATAGATGCCGAGGCGCCCTTTGTAGCCACTTCCGCCACAGGCATTGCATTTCCCGGGTTTGTATGGCTTCCAGCTACCGTCAAGATCTTCCTCGCGGAACCCGGCTTCCAGCAGCGTTTCGGCGGGCAGGTCGACCGGGGTCCTGCATTGCGTGCAAAGCTTGCGTGCCAATCGCTGCGCTGTAATGAGAATGACGCTGGAGGCGATGTTGAATGCAGGCACGCCCATGTTCATCAGGCGGGTCAGGGTGGTCGGCGCATCATTGGTGTGCAGCGTAGAGAGCACGAGGTGGCCGGTCTGGGCGGCCTTGATGGAAATGTCGGCTGTTTCCAGATCGCGGACCTCGCCCACCATGATGATGTCTGGATCCTGGCGCAGGAATGCGCGCAGCGCATTGGCAAAGGTCAGCCCTGCCTTTTCGTTGACGTTGACCTGATTGATGCCGGGCAGGTTGATTTCTGCCGGATCTTCTGCCGTGGCGATATTCACGCCAGGCTGGTTGAGGAGGTTCAGGCAGGTGTACAGCGATACGGTCTTGCCACTACCGGTCGGCCCGGTGACGAGAATCATGCCGTAAGGCCGCCGGATGGCGCGCAGCAGCTTTTCACGTTCTTCCGGCTCATAGCCAAGCGCATCAATGCCTAGCTTGGCCGCTGAGGAGTCAAGAATCCGCATCACGATTTTCTCGCCGTACAAGGTCGGCAAGGTGCTCACGCGGAAGTCGATGGATTTCTCCGGACTGATGCGCAACTTCATGCGCCCGTCTTGCGGTACGCGTCGCTCGGCGATGTCAAGCTTGGAGATGACCTTGATGCGAGAGGCGAGTTTTTCCTTGATCGATGCGGGAGGTTGCGCGATTTCGCGTAATTCGCCATCGACGCGAAACCGGATGCGATAGAAATGTTCAAAGGGTTCGAAATGCAGGTCGGAGGCGCGCATATTGATCGCATCGATCAGCATCTTTTGCAGGAACCGGACGACCGGCGCATCGTCGACTTCGTTCGCTTGTTCCTTGGTGTCAACCGGTTCGCTGCCGTCGCTCAGATCTCCGAGATCAAATTCCTCGCCCACTAGAGCCGATATCTGGCTGTTCGCCGACTGCCCCGCCTGGTCGATGATGCGCGTCAATTTGTCGTACTCGACGACGACCAATTCGATCTGGGCCTGCGACTGGAACTTGATCTTGTCTTCAGCTTCGTGGTCCGCAGGGTCGGCCGTTGCCACGACCAGGCGATTGCCCCGCTTGAGCAAAGGCAACACCTTGTATGTCTGAATGATCTTGGAGTCGATCGCGCCAGTCGCCAGCCGCGTCGGATCAAACGCATCCAGGTCAAGCAACGGCAGGGAAAACGTCTTGCTCACCCAATGCGCCAGATCGGGCGCATTCATCGAGCCGCTGCCAATCAAAGTTGCGATGAAACTGGCGCGGGTTTCCTGCCCACGCTGGTGGATTTGCTCAACGAGGGTGCGCGGCAGCAATTCGGCCTGGACCAAAGCATGCGCGAGGCCGGGCAGAGCCTTGGACGGCGGTGAAGCGGATGCGGCAATCGAAGTGGCGGACATGATGCTGCAGAGGGTTGGCTGTCAATGATGCGTGCGACAAACGTGCTTTGTAAATCCTCAGAGTCGTTTGTGAAG
>JBAUTC010000444.1:0-1810 GCA_049582025.1 Thiomonas sp. | reverse complement strand
CTTGCGCCGCGCCACGCTTGCGGGGACGCCGGCCACTGCGCCCCTCTCCGCCCTGCCCGCGCATGCCGCGCCGCACACCGTTGACCTGCAAGCCAGCCAGCGCGACGTACTGGCGCTGATGGACGCGCAGCGCATCGATCATGTCCCGGTCATCGACGCCGATGGCCGCGCGGTCGATCTCGTCACCCGGCGCGAGCTGTCGCAGCGCGTCTATCTGTCGTCGCCGCATCTGGGCGAAGACGAAGTGGCGCTGGTGCAGGAGGCATTCACCAGCAACTGGATCGCCCCGCTCGGCCCCCACGTGGACGCCTTTGAGCGCGAACTGGCCGCGCGGGTTGGCGTGCAGCACGCAGCGGCCACCAGTTCAGGCACCGCGGCGCTGCACCTCGGCCTGCGCCTGCTGGGCGTGAGGCCGGGCGACGTGGTGCTGTGCTCCAGCCTCACCTTCGTCGCCAGCGCCAACCCCATCAAACAGCTCGGCGCCACGCCGGTGTTCATCGACTCCGAGCCGCAGAGCTGGAATATGTCGCCACGGGCATTGGCCGCAGCGCTCGATGCGCTGCGCACCGAAGGCATCACGCCGAAGGCCGCCGTGGTCGTCAACCTCTACGGCCAAAGCGCCGAGATGGACGCCATCGTGCCCCTGCTCGACGCGGCCGGAGTGCCCATGCTGGAAGACGCCGCCGAATCGCTGGGTGCCACCTACCGAGGACGGCCCAGCGGCAGCTTCGGCAAGCTGGCGGTGTTTTCGTTCAATGGCAACAAGATCATCACCACCTCCGGCGGCGGCATGCTGGTGGGCAACGACGCCGCGCTCATCGAGCATGCGCGAAAGCTCTCCACCCAGGCGCGCGAACCGGCGCGACATTACGAGCATGTGGAAGACGGCTACAACTACCGCCTGAGCAACGTGCTCGCAGGCATCGGGCGCGGGCAGTTGCGCGTGCTGCAGCAGCGGGTAGACAGCCGCCGTGCCGTGTTTGCGCAATACCGCGAGGCACTGGCGAACGTGCCCGGCCTGCGCTGGATGGCGGAGCCCGAGGGCCACCAGTCCACCCGCTGGCTGTCGGCCTTCGTACTCGAAGGCGAGGACGTGCAGGCCCGCCGCGACGCCCTGCTCGACTTCCTGGAACGCCACAATGTCGAAGCCCGCCCGGTATGGAAGCCCATGCACATGCAACCCTTGTACGCGGCCTGTCGTTACTTTCCGCATGCAGACGGGCGGGACGTGAGTCGCACTCTGTTTGAAGGCGGCGTCTGCCTGCCCTCGGGCTCGAACATGAGCACCACGCAACGCGCCCGTGTGTGCGAGCTGGTGACACGCGGGCTGGGGCTGCAAACGCGGAGCGCCGCATGAAGCGATTGCGCCGCACCGCATTACGCCTGCCCTGGAAACCTGCATCGGTCGATGCCGCTGTGGTCGCCCTCAGCTGGCTGCTGGCATTCGCCTTCCGCTTCAGCCTGCTGCGCAACGATCCCCCGGCCAATCTGATCCAGATCCTCTGGATCAGCACGCCGCTGGCCGCCGTGGTGTGGGTGGCGGCGCTGGCCGGGCTGGGGGCGTATCGCACGCCGTGGCGGCATACCAGCGTGCCCGAGTTCAAGCGGCTGGCTTCGGCCATGATCGTGGCAGCGCTGGCGCTGGCCGCGGTGCTGCTGTTGCTGCGCCTGCCCAACTTTCCGCGCTCCATCGTGCTGCTGCACCCGCTGTTCGCCGCCATTGTGCTGCTTGGCCTGCGGCTGGGCGCGCGCATTCTGGCAGAAGGGCGCATCACGCGCTCCGCAGCAAACGGCAAGCCGCTGCTGGTGC
>JBAUTC010000443.1:0-2113 GCA_049582025.1 Thiomonas sp. | reverse complement strand
GTGGTGGAACCACTGGCTGTGAGCAGGTTCAGGCTCACACCGGGAATGGCACCGCTGACCGTATTGGTGGCGCTGGTCACGGCCAGACCGTTGATACTCACCGAGGCGTTGCGCGCCGTCTGGCTTTCCGTCATGCCGCCCGAGGCGCTCGCGCTGTAGCTCAAGCTCGCGAGCGATCCGGTCGCCCCGCTGGTGCTCACCGTAAAGGCATTGGCAGCACCGGTGTTGTTGCCCGTCAGGGTGAGACGATATCCGGTGCCGTCGTAGATGACCGCTGCGTTGACGCCGCTGTTTGCCTGGTTGATCGCCGCAGCAACGCCGTTGAGCGTGTTGTTGCTGCTGTCGATGGTGATGTTCGTGACCGAACCGCTGCCCACCTGGAGTTGCAACGTGCCGGTACCCACAGCCGTGTTGGTAGCCGAGGCGAAGTCGCCCGAATAGATGCTCTGCGTCTGCGCCAGAACGATATTGCTCAGCGAATACGTACCCAGCGGCGCATTGGCGGTGGCTGTGCCGGACACTGCGCTGGAGTTGCTCAGGCTGACGGTGCGGTTGTTCAGACTGGTGACGTTCTGCAGACCGGCCACGGTGGATTGCAAACCGGACAGACTGCTCTGCACCGAACCCCAGGCGCTCAGCGTTGACTGATACGACTGCTCCTGGTTCTTCAGCAGGTTGATGGGCTGCTGATACGCAGCCGACAGCGACGTAATCAGCGATTGCACATTGATCCCGCTCACCAACCCCGAAATGGACACAGACGACATGCTGAACTCCGAACGCGTTACCGCTTGTTGAACTTAACGACACACCTCCCCTGAACTGTAGAGCGATGCGCAGCCGTCTGTGCGTCAGGCCTTTTCCTGCAACAAACTGCCCGGCGCCATCGGCTGGCCTGCACTTTGTCCCGCCACTTTCACCACCTGTTCCGCAGGCACGTAATAGCGCACAAAGACCTGCTGCGTCAGCTTGTCCTTCAGTTCCACCAGCAATTGCCCCGGATGCTTCCCGTTGGGGTCCAAGCCAGCGGTCAACGCGACACTGGGTGCCTGCTGGCTGACTTGTTTCTGCAATGCATCCGCGGCCTGTGCCAGAGTGGCAGGCGGTACGGCGGTCTTGACGGCCGGCAAAGCAGCGCCAGCGGCAGCCAACGTCCCTTGACCGGATTGCGGCAGCGCAGAGCCAGGCGCCGGAGCGGTGCCAGTCGTCGTTGCGGTCTGCATCTGCAATTTACCGAGTGCAGACAACCCCACTGCATTTTGAACGTCCATGATGCCTCCATTCAGGCAGACGAAACACAAGACAAAAAGCATGAAGCAGATGGCAAAACCCCCGGGACACCTGATGGCGGCCCGGGGAAACCCTCTGGAGAAACAATCAAGCGTGCTTACGGCAGCAGCTTGAGGTAGCTCTGTTGCAGCGAGTTCGCCGTGGCCAGGGTCGAGATGCCCGCTTGCTGCAGGATCTGATACTTGGACAACTGCGTGGTCGCCTGGGCGATATTCGCATCCTGCACCACAGACTGCGCGGCCTGCAGATTGGTCGCGGTGGTCTGCACGTTCTGCACCGAGGCCTGGATCCGGTTCTGGATCGCGCCGAGTGAGCCGCCTTGCTGGTTCAGAGTGTTGATCGCCTGGTCAATGATCGACAGTGCCTGGTTCGCACCTTGCACCGACGACACATCCACCGTGGACACCGCCGACAGCGAGCTGATATTGCTCAGGCCGATGTTGGCGCCATTGCCCAGCGAATATCCCTGGGTGGACTGCAGTTGGGTGAAGCCCTGAACCAACGACGTCGCATTCGTGCTCGAAATCGTCGATCCACCTGCCGCGAGCGTGCCATTTCCGGTAAACCCGGTGATCGAAATGTTCTCGCCCTGGCTTTGCGTGAGCACCAGCTGGTTCTGCGCATTGACACTCGCTGCAACACCGGTCTGTGCCGTCGAGCCGTTGATCGACGACACCAGGCCGCTCATGCCCGTCGGCGTCAGATTGGTGACGTTGGCCGAAATGTTGACTGCATTGGTCTGGCTGCCCGTGGTGCCGTTGCCGATGCTGAAGCTGAAGCTGCCCGTGGTCACGGTGAAGGCCACACTGGTGTTGGCTGTGGC
>JBAUTC010000442.1:0-3325 GCA_049582025.1 Thiomonas sp. | reverse complement strand
GACTCGGGTTCCGGATGCGGCTCCACGACGGCCGCGCTCGCTTCGGTCTTGGGGGCGCCTTCCGTGCTGTCGGCGGGCTTGCGCGTGTCGCGGCTGTCGAGCAGGGGCAGGTCGCCAGCGCCGGCCCAGGGGCGTTGGGCCGTCTGGGCCACCACGCCGAACGGGCGCATGTTGAAACGGCGCAACAGGGCGGTGAGGTCGTCCAGCGGCAGCGTGGTGTCGTCGGCCAGGCGGCGCAGGTCGATGGCGACGGCTTCGCCCGAGAAGAACTCCGGTGCGGCGTCGAAGCGCTGCTGCAGAGCGTCGGTCAGGGCTGCGAAGTCGGACGTTTTCACCACCAGATGCACGGCGTCAATGGCGCCGCTGCGCAGTTCAAACAAGGTGGTTTTGGAACGGGACATGGACAGACGGTGCGACAGCGGCGATGGGGAAAATGACAATCCGGCAATCGTAGTGGATCGGTGCAGCCCGCCGTCGAAGCGGCGGGGCTGGAGCACTGCGGTTCAGGCGTCCTGCAGTGCGCCGTTGACCAGCCGCAGCTGGCGCTGGCAGCGTGCAGCCACTGCCGCTTCGTGGGTGACGATGATCACTGCGTCGCCCTGCGCGAGCGCGACGTCGAGCAGCATGTCCAGCGCCACTGCGGCGGCGGCGCTGTCAAGGTTGCCGGTGGGCTCGTCGGCCAGCACCAGTTGGGGCTGGGTGACCAGTGCGCGGGCGATGGCCACGCGCTGACGCTCGCCGCCGGAGAGTTCTCCGGGGCGGTGCTGCAGCCGCGCCTCCAGGCCCATGCGCTGCAGCATCTGCGCAGCCACGGCGCGCGCCTGGTCGGCGGGGGTGCGGCGGATGCGCAGCGGCATGGCCACGTTGTCCAGGGCGCTGAATTCCATCAGCAAATGGTGGAACTGATAGACGAAGCCCACATGCTGGTTGCGCCACTCGCCCTGCGCCTTTGCGGTCATCTGCGCCCAGTCGCGCCCGCACACCTGCACGCTGCCACCGTCGGTCCGGTCCAGCCCGCCGAGCAGGTGCATGAGCGTGCTCTTGCCCGAGCCGGACGCGCCGATGATTGCCACGGTCTGCCCGCCGTCGATGCGCAGGTTGACGTCTTTGAGCACTTCGACGGGTTGCGGCCCTTCGGTGTAGCGTTTGCGCACCTGTTCGGCCAGCAGGATGGGTTGGGTCATGGCGTGGGATCGGTAAGCGGCAAATGCTAGTGCAAGCAGTGATCGTCGATCAGGCGAGCTTGTCGTCCGCGACGTGATAGCGCGGGTCTTCCATCATGTTGATCTCGACCATGTCTCCGGCCTTTTCCAGCAGCTCACGGCAGTCCGCGCTGAGGTGGCGCAGGTGCAGGCGCTTGCCTTCCTGCCGGTAGCGCTCGGCCAGGCTGTCGATGGCGACGATGGCCGAATGGTCCTTCACCGTGGCGCGGGCGAAGTCGATAATGACGTCCTGCGGATCGGTCTTGGGGTTGAACAGCGACTGGAACGAGGCGGTGCTGGCGAAGAACAGCGAACCTTCGAGGTCGTACTCCTTCCAGCCCAGTATGTTGGTGGAGACGGTCGCGGTCATGCGCTTGGCATGCTCCCAGGCGAAGACCAGTGCGGCGATCACCACTCCGAGCACCACGGCGATGGCCAGGTCGGTGAACACCGTCACGACCGTGACGCCGATGATGATGAGCGCGTCCGCGCGCGGCACCTTGTGCAGCACGCGCAGGCTGCCCCACTCGAAGGTCTTTTCCGCCACCACGAACATCACCCCGATGAGCGCCGCCAGCGGAATGCGCTCGATCCATTGCGAAGCGAACAGGATGAACGACAGCAGCGCCAGCGAGGCGACGATGCCCGAGATGCGCTTGAGCGCGCCGTTGTTCACGTTGATCATGCTCTGGCCGATGAGCGCGCAGCCGCCCATGCCGCCGAAGAAGCCCGTCACCACGTTGGCTGCGCCCTGTGCCATGCACTCACGGTTGGGGCGGCCCCGGGTGTCGGTCATCTCGTCGATCAGATTGAGGGTCAGCAGCGACTCGGTCAGGCCGATGATGGCGAGAATGAGTGCGTAGGGCACGATGATCTGCAGGGTGTCGAAATTGATCGGCACGCTCGGGATGTGAAAGCTGGGCAGCCCGCCGCCAATCGAACCCATGTCGCCCACGGTCTTGGTCTGCAGGCCGAAGAGCTCGACCAGCGCCGCCACGATGAGGATGGCCGCCAGCGGCGACGGAATGGCCTTGGTCAGACGAGGCAGCAGGTAGATGATGGCCATGGTCAGCGCGATCAGCCCGAGCATGGTGAACAGCGGCACGGCGGTCATCCAGTGCAGCACGCCGTCCGGCCCCGGGCTCCTGAGCTGCCCGAGCTGGGCGAGGAAGATCACGATGGCCAGGCCGTTGACGAAGCCCAGCATCACCGGATGCGGCACCATGCGGATGACCTTGCCCAGCCGCGCTGCGGCGAACAGGATCTGGAACACGCCCATGAGCACCACGGTGGCGAACAGATATTCCACGCCATGCTGCGCCACCAGGGCGACCATCACCACGGCCAGCGAGCCGGCGGCTGCCGAAATCATTCCCGGCCGGCCACCGAAGATCGAGGTGATGAGCGAGACGATGAACGCCGCGTACAAGCCGGTCAGCGGCGAGACGTGCGCGACCAGTGAGAATGCCACCGCCTCAGGGACGAGAGCGAGCGCGACGGTCAGCCCGCTGAGGACATTGGTTCTGATCAGGGAAACATCTTGGGACATAACGGGGTCTGCGCCGGAGGCCGGTGCAGAACAGCTTGAAGGTCGGAGGCGGACGGGGCGCGATCACGCGATGGATTCGGCCCGTTTGAACAGCGCGGTGGCGTGTTCGGCGGCTTGCTGCAGCGCAACGGGGCGCGCAAACCGGGGCAAGTCTAGCAAGGGCTTGCGTCACCCGTGCTGCAGTGCGCTGTCAGCCCCCGAGCTGCGGCGCGTATTCCGGTACCAGCGCGTGCAGCGCGGTTTTGATCTGAGCAGGTGCGTCCGCGCCGCTGGCGGCGATCCACGTGTGCAGCGTCTGCAGGTCAATCGGCTCCTGCGCGGCCTGTCGTGCCACGCGCAGCTTGGGGTGCGGCGTGGGCAGCGTGGTTTCGTCGTCGGCGAGCAGTTCCTCATACAACTTCTCGCCGGGGCGCAGACCGGTGAAGTGGATGGGAATCTCATCTTCCGTTTTGTTGGACAAGCGGATCATCCGTCGCGCCAGATCGACGATTTTTACCGGCTCGCCCATATCGAGCACGTAGATTTCGCCGCTTTGACCCATCAACCCGGCCTGCAGCACCAGTTGCGCGGCCTC
>JBAUTC010000441.1:0-4146 GCA_049582025.1 Thiomonas sp. | reverse complement strand
GGCCTGGCTGGACCCGCGCAGGCCATCACGGTGGACACCGAGCCCCTGATGCTGACCATGAGCCCCGAGGGCCTGTTTGTCACCACCGCAGCAGTGTTTGCGCTCCCCCGCAGCCTGGAAGATGTGCTCAGCCGCGGCATCGCGCTGTACTTCGAAACCGTGGCCACGGTCGTGCGCCCGCGTTGGTACTGGTTCAACGAGGAGGTGGCGCAAGTCAAGCGTGAAGTGCGCCTGGCCTATCAGCCGCTGCTGCAGCGCTACCGCGTATCGGTGGGCGGCTTGCAGCAGAACTATGACAGCCTCGACGAAGCCCTCGGCGTGGTGCAGCGCACCCGCCATCTGCTGGTCGCCGATGCCGCGCAACTCGTCGCCGGGCAGTCTTATCAGCTTGACGCGCAATTCCGGCTGGATCTGTCGCAACTTCCGCGGCCATTCCAGCTCAATATCTCCTCACAGTCCGACTGGAAGATCGAGGCCGCCTTCCAGCCGCAAGCCTTCGTCTGGACGCCATGACCCTGCGCCGCGGCAACGCCTGGGACAGTCGCACCTCGCGCTGGGCCATGCGCATGGCTCTGGCGCTCGGACTGCCGCTGGCGGTGTTTCTCGTTGTCCTGCTGGCGGTCTCCACGGACAATACCGCGCAACCCAGCCCGCTGTTTGGCTGGCTGTACTGGATCAACTTCGTCATCGCCGGGGTGCTGCTGCTAGTGGTGCTGGCCTTGGGGCTTCGCCTGGGCTGGCGGTTGCACAAACGGCGCTTCGGCAGCCGCCTGCTGTTCAAGCTCGCGGCAGTGTTCGCTTTGGTCGGCGTGCTGCCGGGCGTGGTCATCTACACCGTGTCCTACCAGTTCGTCGCCCGCAGTATCGAGACCTGGTTCGACGTGAAGGTGGAGGGTGCGCTCAGCGCGGGCCTGAATCTGGGACGCACCACGCTCAATGTGCTTCAGGGCGATCTGCAGGCCAAGGCGCGCAATCTGTCGGTGCAGATTGCGGAAGACCCCACCACGCTGTCGCCGCTCACCATGGAACAGTTGCGCCAGCAACTTGGCCTGGAGCAGATCACCGTGTTCGACGGCAATGGCAGTGTGATCGTGACCGCGGGCGGCAACCCGTTTTCGCTCATCCCCGACCTGCCCGACCCCAGCAACATGCGGCAGTTGCGCACCATGGGCTCGATCTCGGACATCGAGGGCGGCGATGACGGCTCCGGACAGACGCCGCAGAACCTGAAGCTGCGCGTTGTCGTCAGTCTGCCGTCGCGCAATTTTGTCCTGCCGGGGCATGGGCGCTATCTGCAACTCATCCAGGACGTGCCGCAGGCCATCTCCAGCAGCGCGCTGGAAGTGCAACGCGCATACGGCGAATACCAGGAACGCGCGCTGGGCCGCGAAGGTCTCAAGCGCATGTACATCTCGACGCTCACGCTCACCCTGTTTCTCGCGGTGTTCCTGGCCGTGCTGCTGGCCGTGATGCTGGGCAACCAGCTGGCCAAACCGCTGCTGCTGCTGGCCGACGGCATGAAGGCCGTGGCCGAAGGCGACCTGCGGCAAAAGCCGCACTTCGAACGCAATGACGAACTCGGCGTGCTGGTGCGCTCGTTCAACACCATGACCAACCAGCTCGCCGAGGCGCGGGCGCAGGTGCAGTTCAACCATGACGCGCTGGAAGCCTCTCGCGCCTACCTGCAAAGCGTGCTCGACAACCTCAGCACCGGCGTGCTGGTGCTTGGCAGCGACCAGCGGCTGGCGCTGGCCAACCCCAGCGCCACCCGGCTCCTGCGCGCGCCACTGCAGGGGCTCATCGGCCAACCACTGAATCAACACCCCAGCCTTATCGCATTGGCGCAAACCATCGCTGCCGCGTTCGCCTCGCTCGAAGAAACCGACATGGCCGGTGCCAGCCCGCACTGGCTGCAACAGATCGAATATCCGTTGCCGGGCAGCGATGCCAGCATCACCCTGCTGGCGCGCGGGGCGCGGCTGGCGCTGCCGGGACAACCCGCGTCGGTCGTGGTGTTCGACGACATCTCGGAGGTCATCTCGGCGCAGCGCTCCATCGCCTGGGCCGAAGTGGCCCGGCGCCTGGCGCACGAAATCAAGAACCCGCTCACCCCCATCCAGCTTTCTGCGGAACGGCTGCAGATGAAGCTTGCATCCAAGCTGGAAGGCGCCGACCGCGACATGCTTCAACGCAGCACCACGACCATCGTCAACCAGGTGCAGGCCATGCAGCACATGGTCAACGACTTCCGCGACTACGCCCGCCTGCCCGCAGGCAAGCCGGAGGCGATGAATCTCAACGCCCTCATCCGCGACGTGCTCAACCTCTACACCAGCCTGTCCGCCCATGATGGCGCCAGCCCCGACGAACATCCCGAAGTCAAGGCGGATCTGTCCTCACCCTTGCCCGACATCCTCGGCAACGCCACACAGCTGCGGCAGGTCATTCACAACCTGCTGCAGAACGCCATCGACGCCGTGGCCGCGCAGCCAGAGCGCAAGGTGCGCATCCGCACCGAGGCCTTGCCCGCACAGGCCGGCGGGCCCGTTCGCGTGCGCCTGAGCGTGAGCGACAACGGTCCGGGCTTCAACGACAAGATCCTGCATCGCGCCTTCGAACCCTATGTGACAAGCAAGCCGCGAGGCACCGGCCTGGGCCTTGCCGTGGTGAAGAAAATCACCGAAGAACACCACGCCCGCATCGAAATTCAGAACCTCCTGAAGGAAGGCGCTGTTTGCGGTGCGCGCGTTTCCCTTATATTCCCTGAGCTGGCGCAGCAATCTATTGTGGATGCGCCCCTGCAGCGCGCGTGAGAGTGAGTCGGTATGGCAAGCATTTTGGTAGTCGATGATGAAATGGGAATCCGGGAATTGCTCTCCGAGATTCTGAATGACGAAGGACATAGCGTGTCACTGGCCGAGAACGCCGCACAGGCGCGACAGTATCGCGCCCAGGCCCGGCCCGATCTGGTGCTGCTCGACATCTGGATGCCCGATACCGATGGCGTGTCACTGCTCAAGGAATGGTCGAGCAACGGGCAACTCACCATGCCCGTGATCATGATGTCCGGCCACGGCACCATCGACCATGCGGTGGAGGCCACGCGCATCGGCGCGATGGCCTTCCTCGAAAAACCCATTGCGCTGCAAAAGCTGCTGCAGTCCGTCTCGCAGGCCTTGGCCAAACCTGCTGCACGCGCCGCAGGCGGCGGCCCCGCCGCGGCGTCCATGTCCACGGCAACCGACATTGCCCAACCAGCAGCGCCGCCACAGATCGCCCTTCCGGCAGAGCGCGCCTTTATGCTCGACCGCCCCTTGCGCGAAGCGCGCGATGAATTCGAACGCGCCTATTTTGAATTCCATCTGGCGCGCGAAAACGGCAGCATGACCCGCGTCGCCGAAAAGACCGGACTGGAGCGCACCCACCTCTATCGCAAGATCAAACAGCTTGGCGTCGATCTGGGACGCGGCGGGCGCAGCAAGAGTGAGCCGCCCTCGCCCCAGGAAGACAATGACGCATCCAACGTCGGTCCTGTCTCCGAATAGTCAGCAGCAACACTCCTCGCCCCGGGGTGCTCAGGAATTTTTGTTAGTATGTTCGTTTTTCGAAAATGCAGCGCGCCGCAAATCAGCTCGCGCTGCACGAAAAGATGGCCAGGTAGCTCAGTTGGTAGAGCAGCGGATTGAAAATCCGCGTGTCGACGGTTCGATTCCGCCCCTGGCCACCAATAAATTTAAGCACTTAGCCCAGCCTGACCCGCTGGGCTTTTTGTTTGCCTGACGGCCGGTCTGACGCGTCCACTAGGCATCAGTGGTGGACCGCAACGGTCGATTGCGGACCGAATTCTTGTGCAAGCCATGTACGTTCAGGTGCCGAGGTCACGTGCTTGGGCGGCACTCGCAGCAGACGTTGTCGCAATTGCGCGCTGGCCGATGGTTCATCGACCCGGCGCAACCCTCAATCGGCAGCGCCGTCGAGGCTGAAGGTGATCCAGACTTGCAGTTCCAGTGGCTTGCCGTGCAGCGCTGCGGGTAAGGCCGGATAGGTGGCACTGCGCACTGCGCGCTCGGCAGCGCGGTCGAGTACGCCAGATCCACTGCTGCTGAGTACATGCAGGTCGTGCACCGCGCCATTCTCATAACGGAA
>JBAUTC010000440.1:0-2952 GCA_049582025.1 Thiomonas sp. | reverse complement strand
CAGGCGTCCAGGCGGAATGGGTCGGCAAGCGAATGCTGCATCAGCTGGGTGTGCGCACTCCGAAGGGGGCGCTGGCGCGCTCTGCCGACGAGGTTGTTCGCATCGCCGCATCGGTTGGCTATCCGGTTGTGATGAAGGCGCAAGCCGCGGCACTTGCCCATAAGAGCGAGGTTGGCGGTGTCCTGCTCAACATTGCAGATGACGACGCGGCGCGCGCCGCCTGGAGCACGCTGCATGCGAACGTCGCGCGCTCCAAGCCGGGGCTAGAGCTGGAGGGAGTCCTGGTCGAGGCGATGGGTGCACCCGGGCTGGAACTCGTGGTCGGCGCCAGCCGGGATTCGCAATGGGGCCCCATCTTGATGGTGGGCCTGGGCGGCGTCTGGATCGAGGCTCTCGGCGACGTGCAGTTGTTGCCGCCCGACCTGCCTGCCGCCGCCGTGGTGGAACGCCTGCGGCATCTCAAGGGCGCAAAGCTGCTGGACGGCTTCCGCGGCGCGCGTGCGGTGGACACGCAAGCAGTTGCCGAGGTCGTGGTGACGCTGGGGCGATTGATGCAGGCCCGCCCGGACATCACCGAAGTCGACATCAACCCGCTGGTCGTCTACGGTCGCGGCGCCGGCGTGGTCGCTCTCGACGCGCTCGTCGTGACCCGATGAATCAGCGCTTGGCGTCCCGCTGCGCCGAACACACTTTTTGGAGAATCTGACATGGCCCTGCTTGACAACATCGTCGCCATCGACATCCACACCCACGCCACGGTGTCCACGCGCAACCCGCCGGACGATGTGGCACTGGCGTTCGACGCCGCAATGGCGAAATACTTCAAGGAACAGATGCCGCGGCCGACCATCGCGGAAACCGCCGCCTACTACCGCGAGCGGCGCATGCTCGCGGTGATCTTCTCGGTGGACACGGAACGTGCAAATGGCCAGGCACGCATCACCAATGAGGAAGTCGCCGAAGAGGCCGCCCGACACCGCGACGCGCTGATCCCCTTCGCCAGCGTGGACCCGTTGCGCGGCCGCATGGGCGCACTCGAGGTACGCCGGCTGATCAAAGACTACGGTGTGCGCGGGTTCAAGTTCCATCCCTCCGCGCAGGAGTTCTACCCCAACGACCGTGCAGCCTACGCGGTGTACGAGGCCATCGCCGAATCGGGACTCCCGGCCATTTTTCACAGCGGGCAGACGGGCGTCGGCGCAGGCATGCCCGGCGGCGGCGGCATCCGGCTGAAGTACTCCGACCCGATGTTCCTCGACGACGTGGCGGTGGACTTCCCGACGATGCCCATCGTCATCGCGCACCCGTCTTTCCCCTGGCAGGAAAACGCGCTCGCCGTCGCCACGCACAAGCCGCTGGTCTACATCGATTTGTCCGGCTGGTCGCCGAAGTATTTCTCGCCCCTGCTGGTGCAGTACGCCAACGGCCTCCTGAAGAAGAAGATGCTGTTCGGTTCGGACTTCCCAGCGCTTACTCCTGATCGCTGGATGGCCGACTTCGATCGCCTGGACATCAAGCCCGAGGTCCGCCCGCTGATTCTCAAGGACAACGCGGTCCGTCTGCTCGGTCTCGACCGGGACCCCGTGTTCGGGCGCTACGAGCGGCTGCAGCCGCCAACGGCCGACGGTTGCTGCTGAGCCCACGGCGGCGGAAACGGCCGACACACACTGACAGTTCTGGACGACGTCCATGCTGGTGGGCACCATCGTCGGCGAGAGCAACCCAATGGCCGTCACAGACCAGGAAAACTCTGATGAGGACACACGACATGACCGAAGCGCCCTACCGAGAGGCCCACGTCGGCGGCTGCCTTGATGCCACGTTGCAGAACCGGCCCGACGGCGCCATGCTGCTGCGTTCCACCGAGGCACTGCGCTGGTATCCCGAGCGCCTGAGCGACTGCCTGGCGCAGTGGGCGGAATCGGCGCCCGAGCGCACCTTCGCCGCGCGTCGAATTCGCGGCGGCGCGCTCGACGGTGAGTGGCGCCGCATCACCTATGCCGACATGTTCGACCGCGCCCGCCGCGTCGGCCAGGCCCTGGTGGCGGCGGGTCTCTCCACCGAACGCCCGCTGGCCATCCTGTCGGAGAACGATCTCGAGCACCTCACACTCATGATGGGCGCGATGTGGGCAGGCATCCCCTTCGTGTCCGTCTCTCCTGCCTATTCGCTGCTGTCGACGGATCACAGCAAGCTGCGGCACATTCTCGACAAGACCACGCCCGGCATGGTGTTCGCCGCCGGTGATGCCTACGCGCGCGCCATCGCGGCGACCGTCCCGGCGGAGACGCCGGTTGTCCTCACCGAGGGCCACCTCGCCGACCGCGCCGTGCGCCACTTCGATGACCTCCTGCACACCGAAGCAGGGCCCGAGGTCGACGCAGCCCATGCCGCGACTGGACCGGACACTATCGTCAAGTTCCTGTTCACCTCGGGATCGACCAAGATGCCCAAGGGCGTCATCACCACCAACCGCATGCTCTGCGCCAACCAGCAGATGCTGCGCCAGTGCATGGCATTCCTCGCGGACGAGCCACCGGTCCTGGTGGACTGGCTCCCCTGGAACCACACCTTCGGCGGCAACCACAACGTCGGCATCGCGCTGTACAACGGCGGCACGTTCTACCTCGACGACGGCAAGCCCACTCCCCAGGGCATCGCCGAGACCATCCGCAATCTGCGCGAAATCTCGCCGACCATCTACTTCAACGTGCCCAAGGGCCTGGAGGAACTGGCGCACGCGATGGACCACGACACCGAACTGCGCGACTCGCTGTACCGCCGCGTGCACGCCTTCATGTTCGCCGCGGCCGGGCTGTCACAGGCGGTGTGGGACAAGCTGGAGGCGCATGCGGTGGAAGCCACGGGCCAACGGGTGCGCATCCTGTCCGGTCTCGGCATGACGGAAACCGCGCCGTCCTGCACCTTCATCGTCGGCACCCACGCGCGCTC
>JBAUTC010000439.1:0-2815 GCA_049582025.1 Thiomonas sp. | reverse complement strand
GCTCTGCACCGAGTCGCGCCGCACCGGCGCGCCACAGCCGCGGCAATGCAGGGTGGCAGCGCGGGCGTATAAGAGTTTGAGGTGATCGGCCAGCTCGGTCATGGTGCCCACGGTGGAGCGCGAGGTGCGCACCGGGTTGGTCTGGTCGATGGCGATGGCCGGCGGAATGCCCTCGATGCGGTCCACCTGCGGTCGATCCATGCGGTCGAGAAACTGCCGCGCATAGGGCGAAAACGTCTCCACATAACGCCGCTGGCCTTCGGCATATACCGTGTCGAACACCAGCGAGCTCTTGCCCGAGCCCGACACTCCGGTAACCACCACGATCTGGCCCAGCGGAATATTCAGGTCGAGATTCTTGAGGTTGTTTTGCCGGGCGCCGTGGATGCGAATGAACGGGTCTTCCGCAGTGGTGAGCGCCGTGTCGTGGAGGGGATTCTGGGTCATCCGGGCACTATACCGGCAGGTGTCCGAGACCGCCTTTGGCAGGTCTTCGTGCACGGTTTCCATCCCTTGCATGCGATTGATCGCCCTTCAGCGACCTTGGAATGTGCCGTTCTTGTCTCTGACTCCCACACCCGCGTTTGCGGGGGGCGCGCACCCTTGTGGATAGAATTTGCCAACGACCCGACGACCGCAGACTTTTCTCATGCGACTGCCCAAGCGTCCCGCCCTGCTCTCCGCCTTGTTCAGCAAGTCCGCGAACCCGCGCGCAGCAGCGAGCTCGCGACATCTTGAACTCATCATCGCTCGCCCCGGCCACCCGGCGCACAGTCTGCGCATCGACCTCGATGCACTGCGTCGCGTGGCCCTCTGGGTCGGTGCGGCGATCGCGCTCTGGCTCGCGGTGACGCTTTACATGGCCTGGGCCCAGATGTCCAACGGCGATGCGCAGCAACGCGCCGAACGCTTGGCAGCGCAAGCTGCGGCGGCCCAATCCATCAATGCCAAACTCCAGGTCGAAAACGGAACGATGGCCAACACCCTGCTGGCACTCAAGCAACGCGTGGATGGCCTGGCCACGACCATGCGCGGCTTTGTGCAGAAGCGCGCACAGCAATTTCCGGTGGAAGAGAAGAACAAGAATCAGGGTGGCATTGCCGAGCCTCTGAGTGTGACGAATGCCCCGGTCATGCTGCACGAAGAGGCAGACGTGATCGCCGCGCGCCTGAACCAGCTACTGCCTCAGGCCCAGCATCTTGCAGCGTTCGAAGCCGCACGGCCAATGGGCGAGCCGGTGCCGAGCAATACGCCCATCACCTCCGATTACGGCCTGCGTCCCAACCCGATGGGGAGTGGTCTGGAGTTCCACAACGGCATTGACTTCGGGGTGAACATCGGCACGCCGGTGCACGCCACGGCAGGCGGCGTGGTGGAGAGCGCCGGCTGGAAGGCCGGCTACGGGAACTGCGTGGTCATCGACCACGCCTTCGACTATCGCAGCCTGTTCGGCCACCTGAGTAAAGTGCTGGTCAAGCCGGGCGACAAGGTCAAGCGTGGACAGGTTGTCGCCCTGTCTGGCGACACCGGCCGCTCCACCGGCCCGCATTTGCACTACACGCTGTTTTACGGGGACAAGACCATTGATCCCGCCACCTACATCGTTGCCCATCAATAGGGATTACTCATGTTCAAATCGAAATCTCCGAAGACCACCGACGTCTGGGCCAAGGACGCAGCCACGACCACCGCGGCAGTTGCGGCGACACCTTCGGCGCTGACCTACATCGGTGCGGGCAGCGAAGTCCACGGCGACCTGCGCGCAGCGGGCAATCTGCGCATCGATGGCGCGATTTTCGGCACCATTGAGGTCGATGGGGACCTTGAAGTCTCGGTCACCGGCTTGATCGAGGGCGAGCAGGTCAGCGCCCGCAGCGTGCTGGTGCTTGGTCGCGTCAAAGCCAAGGTGCACGCCACGGAGCAACTGCGCATCCATGGCCAGGGCCGGGTGGAAGGTGATGTCACCGCACAATCGCTCGACATCGAAGCGGGGGCGCATTTCATCGGCTATAGCCGCACCGGCGTTGAGCAGGAAGCGCAGGTTCTGCAGATCGACCATGCGGACATGCCAGACCACGACGGCGGTGAGGCAGAAGACGACGACGAGAGGCCAGCCGCCGTTTGACATTCGTCCGCTCTGGGATCATGTGACATGCTGTAATGCCTGCATGTCCGCTGAATACGCCTCCGCCCGCCCCCTTCCAAAAACCGGCAAACGCCCGAGCAGTCGCTCCATGCGCTCGCTGAGCGGCTTGTTGCCGTTTCTGCGCCCTTATCGTGGGCGCATCGCCGCCGCCCTCCTCTTCCTGTTGCTGGCGGCCAGCAGCACTCTCGCGTTTCCGATGGCTCTGCGCTGGCTGATCGATGCCGGCATGTTGCAGGCGCAAGCCAGCAGCGCGATGCTGGGCTGGCATTTCGCCGAGCTGTTCGGCTTGGCGGTGGCGCTGGGCGTCTTTTCCGCTGCACGCTTCTATATGGTGAGCTGGCTCGGTGAACGCGTCACCGCCGATGTGCGCAGCGCCGTCTATGCCCATGTGCTGCGGCAGAGCCCGCAGTTTTTCGAGCACACGCAAACGGGCGAAGTGATCTCGCGGCTCACCACAGACACCACGCTGGTGCAGACGGTCGTGGGCACCAGCTTTTCCATGGGCCTGCGCAACGTCGTGGTGCTGCTGGGCGGCATGACCATGCTCATCGTCACCAATCCGGGGCTGATGCTGGGTGTGCTCGTCGTCATTGCCGTGGTGGTGGTGCCCGCCGTGCTCATCGGGCGGCGGGTGCGCGGCCTGTCGCGCGCCAGCCAGGACCGCATCGC
>JBAUTC010000438.1:0-20146 GCA_049582025.1 Thiomonas sp. | reverse complement strand
CTGCCCCTTCCATCAGGCAGCCCCCTCGACTTGCGCATCTCGATCGCGCAAGCCCTGCTTTACCCCGCAGCAACAACCGACACCACGATCACTACAGAGGAACTGGCAGTATGAATGCAACGCAATTAGGCGGGATGACCGCGATTTTTCTGGCCTCCGCCGTCGAGTGGGTGGAAGCCTTCACCATCGTGCTCGCAGTGGCGCTGAGCATCGGCTGGGCGCGCGCCGCTGGCGCTGCCGCGGTGGCCCTGTCGGTCGTCGCCGCGCTCATCGCCGTCACCGGAGTGGGATTGAACGTGGTGCAGGCCGACATCGACATCATCCGTGCCGCCATCGGCCTGTTCCTGCTGCTGTTCGGCCTGCGCTGGTATGTCAAGGCCATCCGCCGCTACGCCGGCCGCACCAAGCTGCACGACGAAGCCAGGGAATTCACTGAAACGCGCGAAAAGATCGACCATGCCGAAGCCCGCGTCGCCTGGGCCGTTGCCTTCAAGGGCGTGCTGCTCGAAGGCCTGGAAGTCTGGCTGCTGGTCGTGGCGCTGGGCCGCTCCATCAGCTACGGCCAGGCCGCCGCCAGCGCCGTGGCGGCGCTGCTGGCCGTCATGGCCGTGGGCCTGGTGCTGCGCAAGCCGCTCACCAAAGTGCCGGAAAACACCCTCAAATTCACCGTCGCCTGCGCGCTGCTGGCCTTCGGCACGTTCTGGAGCCTGGGAGGACTGCTGAACGAAACCAGGGTCTGGCCATTGGGTGATGCCACGCTGCTCCTGCTGTTCGCGGTGTACGCGGTCGCGGGACGGCTGTCCGCCGTCAAGCTGCGGGTGCCGCAGGTCGCCACGCAAGGAGTCTGCGCATGAAAAAGATCTTTCAACTCATTTTTGGCGACGCCCGCAATGTGGCGTCCGTGGCCGTGGCCGTGGCGCTGGCCTGGGCGTTGGCGCAGTGGATGCCCATGTTCAGCGGCTGGCTCCTGGCCGCCGCGCTGATTGCGGCGGCGTTCTGGCAGGCAACTTGACCGCCCGCACCGGCCACACCATGCGACGTGTCGCATGGTGGTCTTCGCCCTGCCGGTCTTGATCAAAGGCAGGGCTGTAGGCGCAGAGCGGATTGCACGAGACCTCGGCACACGAGATATTGACGCCAGTCATGGCGAATAGAATGGCGGCTTCGCCGTTCAATCAACAGAGATCGTCCATGCCCTTCAAAGTCAAGCCGTATGTGTCGGAAGTGACGCACTTCATCCAGGATCTGAAGCACAGCGACCCGCAACTCGAAGCCAAGCAGAAGGAAGGCCGCGCCCTGCTGTGGGACAAGCCGCAGAATCCCGACCTGGCGAAGGCATTCAAGGCGGGCCGCGTGCCGCAAAAGGCCTACGTGTACGGCAGCCACTGAAGCGGCAACGGCTGTTTGCCCTGGTGCAGCAGCCCCACGCATGACGAGCGCTTCCCCCGACGCCGCGCTGGTGTCTCCCGCGGTGGACAGCACCCCAGCCACGGTGGACGGCATGGCCGTGGCACGCCTGTACGGCGAGCCGCTGTTCGAGCTGCCGCAAGACCTTTACATCCCGCCCGACGCGCTCGAAGTCTTTCTCGAAGCGTTTGAAGGGCCGATGGATCTGCTGCTCTACCTCATCCGCAAGCAGAACTTCAACATCCTCGACATCCCGCTGGCGCAGGTCACGGCGCAGTACCTGAGCTATGTCGAGCAGATTCGCCACCACAACCTCGAACTCGCCGCCGAATATCTGCTCATGGCCGCGATGCTCATCGAGATCAAATCGCGCATGTTGCTGCCGCGTCCTCCCGCCGAACCCGGCGCCGAGCCCGAAGACCCCCGCGCCGAACTGGTGCGCCGGCTCCTGGAGTACGAACGTTTCAAGCTCGCCGCGCAGCAGCTCGACGCCCTGCCGGTGCTCGGGCGCGACTTCTGGCGCGCCCAGGTGCTGTTCGACCGCGACGCCGCGCCGCGCCTGCCCGACGTCACCACCAGCGAACTGCAGCAGGCCTGGAGCGACATCCTCAAACGCGCCAAGCTGCACACCCATCACAAGATCACCCGCGAGCAACTCTCGGTGCGCGACTATATGAGCCGGGTGCTGCGCCAGTTGCAGGGCACGCGCTTTCTCGAATTTCACGAGCTGTTCGAACCCGCCCAGGGCGTGCCCGTCGCCGTGGTCACCCTGGTGGCGCTGCTCGAGCTCAGCCGCGAAGCGCTGGTGGAAATCACCCAGGCGGAGGCCTACGCGCCGCTCTATGTGCGGCTGGCCTATACGCCGAGCTGATTGCCGCAGATTGAGCGCCTGTTCCCCAAGGAGCCGATCGGGTTTGGGGCGCGGAAAACCAGAAACGGGGTGGTGGATGCCATGGGGCAAGAAAGCCGCTGCCGCTGCACGCACTGCCTTTTACAGCCCGCGGTGCGCGAGTCGGACAGGTCTCCCAGACCAGCGCCGCATTGATCGCTCGCGGCATAATGCCCCGGTTTCCTCGACCGTCACGCCATGTCAACCAATACGTCCACCCCCACTGCCCCTTACGGCTCCCCGACGCACCATGAAGCTGCGCCGCGCAAGCCGCTGACCCTGCACCGCCTGCGTGCCATGCGCGAATCCGGCGAAAAGGTCACCGTCCTCACCGCCTATGACGCCGCTAGTGCGCGTCTGCTTGACGACGCAGGCGTGGACTGCCTGCTGGTGGGCGACTCGCTCGGCATGGTGATGCAGGGCCACTCCTCCACCCTGCCAGTCAGCCTGGAGCAGATGGTCTATCACACGCAGTGCGTGGCACGTGGCAACCGCAGCGCCTGGCTCATTGCCGACCTGCCCTTCGGCAGCTACCACGAGAACATCGGGCAAGCGGTTGCAAACAGTGTGGCGCTGATGCAGGCCGGGGCGCAGATGATCAAACTGGAAGGCGGCGGCTGGACCGCGCCAGTCGTGGCGGCATTGGTGGAACGCGGCATTCCGGTGTGTGCCCATCTGGGCCTCACCCCACAGAGCGTGCATGCTTTGGGCGGCTACCGCATCCAGGGCCGCGACGCCCAGGCCGCCGACACCCTGCGTCGCCAAGCCGCCGACCTGGGTGCTGCGGGCGCAGAGTTTCTTGTGCTCGAACTCGTGCCGTCCGACCTCGCCGCGGCAATCAGCGCCAGCTTTCCCGGGATCACCATCGGCATCGGCGCGGGGGTGCGCACCCACGGCCAGGTGCTGGTCCTGCACGACATGCTCGACATCACCCGCGGCCCCAAACCACGCTTCGTACGCAACTTCATGCAAGGCGCGCCCAGCATTCTGGACGCTGTGCGCGGCTATGTGCAGGCGGTAAAAGACGGCACCTTCCCCGACGAAGCCCAGCACGGCTACAGCGCCTGATCCTGCATGCAAACCGTTCATACCCTCGCCGAACTCCGCGCCGCGCTGCAGAAAAAATCCAACTGGGCACTGGTGCCCACCATGGGCAATCTGCACGCGGGCCATCTGGGACTGGTTGCCCGCGCCCGTGCACTCAACGCCCCGGTGGTCGCCAGCATTTTCGTCAACCGTCTGCAATTCGGCCCGAACGAAGATTTCGATCGCTATCCGCGCACCCTGCCACACGATGCCGAATTGCTGGCCGGGGCAGGCTGCGACCTGCTGTTCGCCCCCGACGAAGCCGCGATGTATCCGCAGCCGCAGACCTTCCGCGTGCTGCCCGACCCGGCCATCGCCGACATGCTTGACGGCGCGGCGCGCCCCGGCCACTTCGAGGGCGTCGCCACGGTGGTGATGAAGCTGTTCCAGATGGTGCAGCCCACGCATGCCGTGTTCGGCAAGAAGGACTATCAGCAACTGCTGCTCATCCGCCGCATGGTCGAGCAGTTCGCCCTGCCCATCGACATCGTCGGCCTGGACACCGTACGCGCCGAAGACGGCCTGGCCCTGTCCTCGCGCAACGGCTATCTCACAGCCGAGGAACGCGCACAGGCCACGCAATTGCCAGCCGCGCTGCGGGCCCTGGCCGCCGACGCCCGCAGCGCCACCGCGCCGGAGCAGGTCCTGACGTTGGAGCACCAAGCGATGGCGAGGCTGGACCAACTGGGCTGGACGCCCGACTACCTCACCCTGCGCCGCCGCACCGACCTGCAGCCCCCCTCTGCGCAGGACCTGCACCGCAGCGTCCCCTGCATTGTCCTGGGCGCAGCGCGTCTGGGCCGTACGCGCTTGATCGACAACCTGGAGTGTTAATACCCGTTGTCGCTTTGCGGCCTCGATTAAGGCTCACTCTCTGACATCTTGGCGAGCACAGGTCGCGGATTTTGAATTTTCGGTCCGGATTTGAGAACAAGCCATAATGCCAAGCCAATCAACCCCCCGCTGAATGCGTAATCCCAGGAGATTTTTTCTCCCAGGAACAGAAACCCCCAAAGGATACCGAATGGCGGAATCAAAAACGTCACGGTCAACGATTTCACCGGGCCAACATCGGCGATCAACCGGAAGTAAATAATATAAGCCACTGCCGTGCAGAGTAAACCCAGTGCGCCAACGGCAGACCAGATGACTCCCCCGCCCCAGTGCGCTGGCGGAAACGCAGCCGCGGAATAGACAAAGAACGGAGCGACGCATAGGGTCGCTCCGATTTGACTGCCAAAAGCCACCAGTTTGCTGTCCAAACCGCCGCGTTCGCTGATCCAGCGCCTGGTGAGAAAACTGGCAGCGCCATAGCAGGCCGTGGCAATCAGGCAAGCCCCGACGCCAAGAAGAACGTGGTTGCTGGGTGCGACCGGCCCCTTGTCCACCAGCAGGGCAACCCCCGCGAACCCGGCCATGACCCCGGCGACCCGATTGCGCGTCAGGCGTTCGGAAAAAAACAAGGCGCCGATCACAACGCCCATCAACGGGGTCGTCGCGTTCAACATGGCCGAGTATCCAGCAGGTAATTGACGCGCGGCGATGGCATACATCAGGAAAGGAATCCCCGAATTGATGACACCCAGCACCATGGTGGTACGGAATTTTCCCCTGAATGTCCAGGATGCATTGAGAACCACCAGAATGAACGCCAACCCCAAGGCTCCAAGCAGCACCCTGAAAAATGTCGTCGGCACCGCTCCCAGGTTTGGTGCAACCATGCGCATGAATAGAAAACTGGCGCCCCATATTGCGGATAAAAGTAGCAATCTAAAATAATCAGAAAATTTCATTTAACATCCGCGTTTTATAATTAATCACTGGCGCTTTTTTAGGCTGAATTTTATTTAACAACGCTTTTATACAACATTGCATTGAAAACGTAGTGGCAGCAATTTGGCGCGCCCGCTTGCCATGGCCTGGAGAAACACGCGAAGTTGCCGTCGGAATGTCTGATTGCGGGTGCCTTGGTGCCCGCCACCAGCGATTGCAGCCGGATTCAGCAAAAGCCCGGCGACGATGGAAGCCATCCCCGAAATCGTCAAGCCTTGTAGCCCGGATCGGTGCGCTCCAGCTTGCGCAGCAGCGCGGGCCAGACGAAGGCGCCGCCCAACCCGCCCGTTTGCACCCGCATGGCTTCTGCCACGCTGGCAACGATCTGCGGATGCACCATGGTCAGCCCCGCGTCCCCCTGCTGCCCTGCCAGCGCAGTCACCTGGATCTGGCAGGCGCTTTCCAGCACATACATGGCGAGGAACGCATCCGCGATGGTCGCGCCCACGGTGAGCAGTCCATGGTTACGCAGGACGAGGAAATTGGCGTGCCCCAGGTCGGCCTGCAAACGCGGCTTTTCGTCCGGACGGAAGGCCACGCCTTCATAGTCGTGATACGCCAGCGAAGCCAGCACGAAGGTGCTTTGCTGGCTGATGGGCAGCACGCCCTGCTTCTGGCTGCTCACTGCCACGCCCGCACGGGTATGGGTGTGCAGCACGCAACCGGCCTCGGGCCGCGCCTCGTGCACCGCACTGTGGATGACAAAACCCGCCGGGTTCACGGGAAAGGGACTGTCGTTCAGCTTGTTGCACTGCGCATCCACCTTCACCAGACTGGATGCAGTGATCTCGTCGAACATCAGGCCGTACGGGTTGATCAGGAACTGATGTTCTCCACCGGTCAGCGATAGCGGCAGCTTTGCGCTGATATGGGTGAAAACCAGATCGCTCCAGCCATATTGCGCGACCAATCGGTAGCAGGCCGCCAAGTCGCAGCGCAGCGCCCATTCCTCGGCGCTGACCAGCGGCTGCAGGGATTGAATGTCCATGATGTGTCTCCGGGCTATTGTTTGAATGCACACATTGTCGGCATCTTTCGGGACACTGTCAGGCGCGTCGGAAGGACAGGATGGCACCAGAAATGTGCTGCGACTAGGAACAGTCGGCCGGTCTTGTACGCCCGAGCGCATCCCTGCGCGCGAGTCTTGCGGCTTTAGCATGGACAATCACGACTCCACCGCAAACAGCGGTCACTGTCCAAAGACATTCACACCATGCCTCAAAGCGACGTTCTGATTCTCGGTGCCGGTCTGGCCGGTCTGACCACCGCGCTGCATCTGGCAGAGCGGTTCAGCGTGACCGTGCTGGCCAAGCGCACCCTCGATGTGTCGTCCAGCCAGTGGGCGCAGGGCGGCATTGCCGCGGTACTTGCCGAAGGCGACAGCTTTGAAGACCATGTGCACGACACCCTGGTGGCCGGAGCGATGCTGAACGAGCTGCCCGCCACGCGCTTTGTGATCGAGCACGGCCCGGATGCCATTGCCTGGCTGCGCGAACAGGGCGTGCCCTTTGACACCGAGGGCGCATCGCTGCACCTCACTCGCGAGGGCGGCCACAGTCAGCGGCGCATTGCCCATGTGGTGGACGCCACCGGCGCCGCGATTCAGACCACCCTGCTCGGCCGGGCCCGCGCCCATCCGCGCATCACCCTGCTGGAAAACCATGTCGCGGTCGACCTGATCAACGACCGCCATGTGGGCGGCAAGGCCACGCCGCGCTGCTGGGGCGCGTATGCCCTGGACACCGCCAGAGGCCGGGTCGAGACTTACGCCGCAGCGCACACCGTGCTGGCCACGGGTGGCGCCGGCAAGGTCTATCGCTACACCACCAACCCCGACACCGCCAGCGGAGACGGCCTCGCCATGGCCTGGCGTGCCGGCTGCCGCGTGGCGAACATGGAGTTCATCCAGTTCCACCCGACCTGCCTGTATCACCCCAAGGCCAAGAGCTTCCTGATCTCCGAAGCGGTACGCGGCGAAGGCGGGCTGCTCAAACTGCCCGATGGCACGCGCTTCATGCCCGCGCACGATCCACGCGCCGAGCTGGCCCCGCGCGACGTCGTGGCCCGTGCCATCGACTTCGAGATGAAAAAGCATGGCCTGGACTGCGTCTATCTCGACATCAGCCACAAGGGCGCGGACTTCATCCGTCAGCACTTTCCGACCATCTATCAGCGCTGCCTCGAACTGGGCATCGACATGGCGCGCGAGCCCATTCCCGTGGTACCGGCGGTGCACTTCACCTGCGGCGGAGTGCTGACCGACCTGTCCGGACGCACCGACCTGCCCGGGCTGTATGCAGCCGGCGAAGTGACCTACACCGGCCTGCACGGCGCCAACCGACTGGCGAGCAATTCGCTGCTGGAATGCGCGGTGTTCGGCAAGGCGGTCGCGCTGGCCATTCTGGATGCCGAGCAGCCCGCCATACCCACGCCCCGCCGTTGGGACGAAAGCCGCGTCAGCGATGCAGATGAACTCGTGGTCATCAGTCACAACTGGGACGAGCTGCGCCGACTGATGTGGAATTACGTGGGCATCGTGCGCACCGACAAACGGCTGGAACGAGCGGCCCACCGCATCGCCCTGCTGCAAGCCGAGGTCGATGAGTTCTACGCCAATTTCCGCGTGACCCGCGACCTGCTTGAACTGCGCAACCTGCTGCAAGTGGCCGAACTCATCGTGCGCTCGGCCCAGCTACGGCATGAAAGCCGCGGCCTGCATTACAGCCTCGACTGGCCGCAAACCGCAGCGCCCGCAGCCCCCACCATCCTCGTGCCCTGAGGCTCCACACGCCGCGCCCGCTGCAATGCAGGCGCTCACCGCGCGGCCCGATGCCCGAAAATACCGGCATTCCCATCGCGCCACGCCCATGCCGACACCCACCGCCCTTCCCGACCTCGCCACCGTCTGCACCCTGCTGCGCAGCGCAGCGCGCACCGAAATCCTGCCACGCGCGCAGGCGCCCGACCCGCGCCTGAAGGCAGACGGCACCTGGATCACCGACGCCGACCTCGCGATGCAGGCCCGCGTGCAGCGCGAGCTTGCCGCCCTCTGGCCGCACATCCCCTTGCTCGGCGAGGAAATGTCTGCCGAGGAACAGCAACGCCTGATGAAGGAGGAAGCCGCCGCCACAGCGCCGTCCCGGGGTGGAGACAACCCCAGCAGGGAGCAGCGAAGCCTGGGAGCAGCATCCCCCGACGGCCCCGGCCTGTGGGTGCTCGACCCGCTCGACGGCACCACCAACTTCTCCGCCGGATTGCCGGTGTTCGGCCCCTCGCTGGCGTGGATACAGGGCGGCAAGGTCCGCCTGGGCGTGGTGGTCGACGTGATGCGTGACGAAGTCTTCAGCGCCGCACTCGGTGCAGGCGCGTTCCTCAACGGCCAGCCGCTTCGGGTACCTGCCACCACGGTGCCACTGGCCAAGGCAATTGCCTGCATCGATTTCAAGCGGCTGCCCGCACCCCTGGCCACGCGACTGGCAATCCATCCGCCCTACAGCTCACAGCGCTCCATCGGATCGGTGGCGCTCGACTGGTGCTGGGTGGCGGCCGGCCGCTTTCACCTCTACCTGCACGGCAGCCAAGGGCTGTGGGACTTTGCCGCAGGCAGTCTGATCCTCAGCGAAGCCGGCGGCCTCGGCCAGACGCTGGCGGGGGAGCCCGTGTTCAACAACACCCTGCAAAAGCGCTCGGCGCTGTGCGCGGGGGATGCGGGGCTGTTTGCGCAGTGGACCGAGTGGGTGTCGGCGCACGGCGCCGCGCCAGCCTGATCAGCGCCCCAACGCCGCGCCGAACACTTTGCCCAGCAGTTTGCTGCCCGTTCCCACCGGGTCGGTGCGGATGGCCTTTTCTTCTTCGCCGATGGCCTGGTAGAGGCGGTCGAGCGCCTGCTGGGTCACATAACTCTGAATGCTGGCCTCATCGGCCTTCACCAGGCCGAACTGCGCCGCCTGTCCGGCGAATCGGTTGTAAGTCTGGGCGAGGCCGACCTTGTCCGTGGCGCGGGAGACGATGGGCAGGAATTTCTGCGTCAGCGGCGCTTCGGTCTTGCGTTTGAAGTAATCGGTCGCCGCTTCGCCGCCGCCAGTGAGGATGCCCCTGGCGTCTTGCACGCTCATGCTTTTCACCGCGCCGACGAGCAGGGTCCTGGCTTCGGGCACTGCGGCTTCCGCAGCGCGATTGATGGCGAGTTCGAGCTGATCGGCTTGCGCGCCCATGCCGGCCATGCGCATCAGGCTGCTGGCCTTTTCAATGGCCGGCGGCAAGGGGATGCGCCATTTGGCGTTGCCGTAAAAGCCGTTCTCGCGTCCGAGTTCCTTCACCGCGATGTCGGCGCCGCGGGAGAGCGCAGCCTTCAGGCCCTGATCGACTTCGCCATTGCTCAACGCCGCCACGGCGGCAGACACGGCGCCCGACGACGCCCCGCCGCTTTGGGTGGATTGCGCTGGCTGCTGGGCTGGCGCCTGCACCGTGCCAATGGCACCGCTGAGCTGATTTTGCAGGTTGCCGAAATCGAACGCCAGCGCCGGGAGCGGAACACCGACTGACAGCAATACGGCAAGGGCAAGGGGTCGTGCTTTCATGAAAATCTCCGATTGAGCGATCAGCGTTGCGGGTCGGGGGTGGCGCGCAACACTTCGTCGAGCGTGGTGATGCCCTCGGCCACCTTGATGGCGCCGGCCAGACGCAGCGGGCGCATGCCGTCCTTGATGGCCTGCGTGCGCAGCGGACCAAGTTCAGGACTGCGCACCAGCAGGGCGCGCATGGCGTCGCTGCAGGTCAGCAGCTCATACAGGCCGATTCGGCCCAGGTAGCCGGTGTTGCGGCATTCCACGCAGCCCACGGGCTTGTAGGGATGCACCGCAGTCTGAGTCTTCCAAGGCGCCACGGCGGCGCGAAATGCTTCCTGGTCGAAGGCGTCGTCGGGCTGCTTGCAGTGGGGGCACAGGGTGCGCACCAGGCGCTGCGCCAGGACGCCCAGCAGGGTGGCGCCAGCCAGGTAGGAGGGCACGCCGAGTTCGAGCAGGCGGGTGATGCTCGACGGGGCATCATTGGTGTGCAGGGTGGACAGCACCAGATGCCCGGTGAGCGCGGCCTGCACTGCCATGTCGGCGGTTTCCCGGTCTCGGATTTCGCCCACCATGATGATGTCCGGATCTTGCCGCATCAGCGCGCGCAGGCCTTCGGCAAAGTTCAGGTCGATGGCCGGCTGCACCTGCATCTGGTTGAACGCCGGCTCGACCATCTCGATCGGGTCTTCCACGGTGCAGACGTTGACCTCCTCGGTGGCCAGACGCTTGAGGGTGGAATACAGCGTGGTTGTCTTGCCACTGCCGGTGGGCCCGGTGACGAGAATGACGCCATTGGGCTGGTTGGTCAGGCGCTGCCATTCGCCCGCCTCGTGCGGCGGAAAGCCCAGCGCAGGCATGTCGCGCACCACCACGTCGGGGTCGAAGATGCGCATGACCAGCTTTTCGCCAAAGGCGGTCGGCATGGTGGCCAGACGCAGCTCCACCTCGTCGCCACTGGGGCGGCGGGTCTTGATGCGTCCATCCTGCGGACGGCGCTTTTCCACCACGTCCATGCGGCCCAGCAGCTTCACCCGGCTGGTCATCGCCCCCATCACGGCGCCGGGCACCTGATAGACGGTGTGCAGCACGCCATCGATGCGAAAGCGGATCACCCCCATGTCGCGGCGCGGCTCCAGATGAATGTCGGAGGCGCGCTGCTCGAAGGCGTATTGCCACAGCCAGTCGACCACCTGCACCACCCCGGCGTCGTTGGCGTCGAGCGCCTTGCCGCTGAGTCCCAGTTCCACCAGTTGCTCGAACTGGTTGACCCCGCCGGTACTGCCGCTTTTCTGCGCATGCTTGACCGAGCGCGCGAGATTGAAGAACTCCACCGTATAACGGGTGATATCCGCCGGACTGGCCACCACCAGTTCGATCGGGCGGCGCAACATGCGCTCCATCTCGGTCACCCAGCCACGGTCGAAGGGCTCGCAGGTGGCGATGGTCACCGCGTTCGGCCCGGCGGCCACAGGGAGGATGCGATGGCGCTCGGCATAGCTGGTGGACATGAGGTCGCCGATCTTGCTGATCTCCACCTTCAACGGATCGATGCGCAGATACGGCAGATCGGCCCGCTTTGCCAGCCATTCGGTGAGAACGTCGAGATCGAGCGTGCGGTCGTCGCTCTTGCGCTTGAGCCCGGCCAGCGCCACACGCTGCAAGGCATGCAGCTTGCCGCTGGCGTGGGCGCAACGCTCCCATCCGTAACGGCCCGCGGCGGCGTCAATCAGTCCGTCGACCTCCAGCCATTGCAACAGTTCGCGCCAATCCAAACGGCCTTGCGCCGCAGGCTGAGCGGTCCGCGGCTTGGCCGGAGTGGAAGGGCCAGCGGGGAGGGTGGGAGTGCGTTTGGCGTCCATGGCCGACTAGTGTAGGACAGGCCCTAACGCGCGGGATGCAGCCGTTTGAGCAGCCGCGCCCAGCGTCGGGCGGGCAGCCCGCCGGTGCGTTCGGCCACCGCATCGGCACGCTCGAGCAGTTGCGCGCGGGTGGGAAACGGAGACTGCGTGGCGTCGCGCAGGGCGATGGCGATGAGGTTGCCGTCGCGGTTGGGCGGCAGTTGCCACACGCTGTCACCCGGTTGGTTGAATGCGGCCGTGATGCGCTGCAGATTGCGCTCCAGCACGCGCACATTGCCCGGCCCGCTGAACAGGTTGACCACCATCACGCCATGTTCACCGAGCAGCCGACGGCAGTCCGCATAGAACTCGGCCGATTCCAGCACCGGAGCGGCCGCCTCGTCGTCGTACATGTCCACATGCAGCACGGTGGCCCGTCCGGCGTTGGCCGCGTCGGCAGCGAACCGGCCCGCATCCACGCACAGCACCTGCAGTTTGTCATCAGGCTCGGGCAGTGCAAACCAGCGATGCGCCGCAAGGATGACGCCAGGATTGAGTTCCACCGCCACGCACGGCATGCGCAGGCGTTTTCGCATGAATTTGGTGATGGCCGCCGCGCCGAGCCCGAGCTGCAGCGCGGTGCCACCGCGCCAGGCCTTGTCGGGCAGCAGCAGCATCCAGGCCATCATGCGCTGCACGTACTCCAGCTCGATATCGTTGGGGCGGGCGATGCGCATGCTGCCCTGAATCCAGGGCGTACCCAGATGCAGGTGGCGTACGCCGTCTTCTTCAGAGAGGGTGGGGTCGGGGAAGGTTTGTTTGCGTGCCATATCAGATGAGGTGTGCGGCGAGAAATGCCTCGCGCCAGGCGGCACGCTTGCGCTCCACGCTCCAGCTTGCATTCGCAGGGCTGGTGGACGGCAAGCGGCGCACTTCCGGGCCGAGGCTGCGGGTGATGCGCATGGCACGGGCAGATTCCCCACCGTTGTGCGCGATGAGTTGCAGGGCGGGCAGCCGCGCGACGAGGCCGCGCAGGTCGTTGGGCTGGGCGTCCATGATCGCGCTGTCCAGACTGCCTTCGCGGCGGCAATGGGCATACACATCCCAGATGCCCAGGCCGCGCTCGCGCACCGCCTCGATGCGCTGCGCATACGGCAGGCGCATCAGCTCCAACTCGAACAGATCGCCCACGATGGGCCAGAAATGATTGCGCGGATGCGCGTAATACTGCTGCGCCTGCAGCGATGCCACGCTGGGAAAGCTGCCCAGCACGAGCAGCCGGCATGAGACGGTCACCACTGGCGCCAGCCCCTGCAGTCGCGGCGCTGGCGTCGCAGATTGCGCGGCTGCGCGGGCTTGGACGGGAGGGGAAGAACGGGACATGCCAGGATTGTCGCCGCAGCGCTGAACGATGCGCGCTTCGCGCCTGCCTATAATTGGCTGTTTTGTCACATTGCGGGTGTAGTTCAATGGTAGAACGGCAGCTTCCCAAGCTGCATACGAGGGTTCGATTCCCTTCACCCGCTCCAACACTGCAGCCGGCGCCAGCCGGTTTTTTTTCGTCATGACGGCTGACCACGCCCCTGCTGCGGACCCCGCAGAACACCTCAAACAACGGAGCATCCGCAGCTTTGTGCTGCGCGCCGGTCGCACCACCGAGGCGCAGACCCGCGCGCTGGCCGAACTGGGGCCGCGCTTGATCGTGCCCTATACCGACTCGGTGCCGGACTGGTCGGCGGTGTTCGGGCGCACGGCGCCACGCGTGCTGGAGATCGGCTTCGGCATGGGTGATGCCACGGCGCAGATCGCCGCCGCCAAATCCGGGACCGACTTCATCGGCGTGGAAGTACACCCGCCCGGCGTGGGCGCGCTGCTGCAACGCATCGACGCGGCAAAGCTCGCCAATCTGCGCATCGTGCAATTCGATGCGGTGCAGGTGTTGCGCCACATGATCGCGCCACACAGCCTGGACGGGCTGCACATCTACTTCCCCGATCCATGGCCGAAAAAGCGGCACCACAAGCGGCGGCTGATTCAGCCGGATTTCGTGCGCCTGGCCGTCAGCCGCCTGCGCCCCGGCGGCTACCTGCATTGCGCGACCGACTGGCAACCCTATGCCGAGCACATGCTGGAGGTGCTGCGCGCTGAACCCGCCTTGACGAACACCGCCCCGGACTATGCGCCGCGCCCGGACTGGCGCCCGGTAAGCAAGTTCGAGCGCCGCGGCCTGAAGCTGGGCCACGGCGTGTGGGATCTGGTGTTCACGGCGCGCTGACCAACTCAGCCCGACCAATTCACCCAGCCGCCCCAGGCGGTGATCAGCACCAGTGCACCGAACAGCACCCGGTACCAGGCAAAGGGCACGAAGCTGTGCCCGCCGACATAGCGCAGCAGCCAGCGCACCACGATCAGCGCCGAGACGAATGCCACCGCCATGCCCAGGCCGAAGGTCGGCACGTCGCCCAGGCTGAGCAGGGCACGGTGCTTGTAGAGGTCGTACACCGTGGCGGCCAGCAGCGTGGGAATGGCGAGGAAGAAGGAAAACTCGGTGGCCACCGTCCGGCTCAGGCCGAACAGCATGCCGCCGATGATGGTCGCCCCCGAGCGGCTGGTGCCCGGAATGAGGGCAAACGCCTGTGCAATGCCAACTTTCAGCGCGTCGAGCGCGCGCATCTCGTCCACATGATGGATGCGCACATGCTGCGCCGAGCGCTTCTGCCAGGCTTCGGCCCAGAAAATGACCAGGGCGCCGACGATGAAGGCCAGCGCCACAGGCACCGGGGCGAACAGCCAGCGCTTGATCGCACTGGCAAACATCAGCCCCAGAATGGCCGCCGGAATGAAGGCGATCAGCACGTTGATGGAAAAACGCCACGCAGCACCGCGCTGCACCTCCTCGGAAGACACCAAGCCCACCAGCACCGAGCCGATGCGCGCGCGGTAATGCCAGATCACCGCCAGGATTGCCCCGCTTTGGATGGCGATTTCGAACACTTTGGCCTTGTCGCTCACCCAGCCCAGCAGGCTGCCGGTGAGGATGAGGTGGCCGGTGGAAGAGATGGGCAAAAACTCGGTGATGCCTTCGACCAAGCCGAGAATGACCACCACGATGGCGGAATGCGCGTCCATGCTGACCCTTGTGACAAATGGTTGCGATTATCCGCAATCCTGGTGTCAGTGTGCGCCGGGCCGCGCCAGGCGCACTGCGCCCCTCGGGGTCACAGAGCGAAGCGAGCGTGGGGGCTCGCTCCATGGCCGCATCAAAACAGGCTGCTCAGCCCCCCATACACCCCTAGACCCGCGGTCAACGCGACGACCGCAACCACCACCCAGAAGTAGGTGCCACGCAAGCGGTGCTCCAGCGGCAGCGCCTTGGCCGCCAGCGCCACGAGGAAGCCCAGCACGAGCGGCAACATCAGCGCGTTCATCACTTCCACGCCGATGGACAACGCCACCAGATCGGGCACGAAAGCCACCACCAGCGCACCGCCGATCACCCCCGCGCTGAACACCGCATAGAACCACGGTGCTTCCAGCGGGTGCTGTTCCAGCGAGTGCTTGTAGCCGGTGACCTCGCCGAATCCCCAGGCAGCGGCCAGCGCCACGACGATGGCCGCCACCATGGCCGCGCCGAGAATGCCCAGGCCGAACAAAGTGCGTCCGAGGGTCTCGCCCAGCGACGGCGTGAGCGCCTGTGCGATCTGCCCCACGGTGTCGAGCGGCGCGGTACTGTGTCCGCTCCACAGCACTGCGGCAGTCACCATCAACACAGCCGCCATGATGAGCTGGGTGAGCACCGCGCCCAGCGCCGTGTCCCAGCGCGCCGCGGCGTACTGCTCCGGCTTGAGCCTCTTGTCGGCCACCGCCGACTGTTGATAGAACACCATCCACGGCATGATGACCGCGCCAATATTGGCCGCCACCAGATACCAGTAAGCGGGGTGCTGCACCGGCACATGGCCCAGCCCCTGCCACACCTGCCCGCCCTGGATTGGCGCGCGAAACGCCACCCACACGAAGACCAGTTCAAACAGTCCCAGGGCGATGGCGATGCGCTCCACCCGGCGGTAAGACCCCGTCCACACCACCACCAGCAAAAACAGCGCCGCCAGACTCAGGCTCCAGCCGCGCGGCACGCCGAACAGGGCACCCACGCCAGCCACGCCGGAAAACTCGGTGATGATGGCCCCGACCGACGCCACCGCCAGCCCCGCTACCGAGACCCAGGCCCAACGTGCGCCGAAGGTTTCACGGATCAGTTCGCCGTGCCCCTTGCCGGTAAAAATGCCCAGCCGCACCGTAAGCTCCTGCACGATGTACAGAATGGGAATGAGCAGCAGTTGCAGACTGAGCAGCTGGTATCCCCATTGAGCACCGCTCTGCGCGGCCGTGATCACACTGCCGACGTCGGTATCGGCCAGCATGACCACCAGTCCGGGGCCGAGCACCGCCAAAAACACCGCGATGCGGGAGGCAGACAGCGGACCGGATAGCGGCAGAGTACGAGTGGCGCACATGGAATTTGCCCATTTTTGCCGTCGCAGTTACGACAGCTCTGACCGCAAATGCTAGTTACTTTTATTTGAAACTCAATTCTATTTACCCTTGCTCACACCTGAGGGCTCCGCCCCGCATCGCGCGAGCGTCCACGGCAACACGGCAAATCGCTCGAAGTCATCCCGGCATCAAATTTGATCCCGTGCAGACACCGCCTCGCGCAGCGGTTTTGCGCGACAAATTAAACTAGAGCTTCTTTAACCCTGCGTTGCGGAGAACCGATGAGCATCGAGCAAGCCCGATTCAATATGATCGAACAGCAGATCCGCCCCTGGAATGTGCTGGACGCCGGCATCCTCGACCTGCTGGGCAGTGTGCGGCGGGAAGACTTTGTTCCGGCGGCCTATCGCGGTCTGGCGTTCATGGACACCGAGATCCCCCTGCCCTGTGGCCAGAACATGCTTTCTCCCAAGATGGAGGCGCGCATCCTGCAGGAACTCGCCGTGCGCAAGGACGAGTGGGTGCTCGAAGTGGGAGCGGGCAGCGGCTTCATGGCCGCCCTGCTCGGCCACCGCGCTGCCGCAGTGCAAACCCTGGACATTCACGAGGAACTGGTGACCATGGCGCGTGCCAACCTGCAGCGCGCGGGCATGAGCAACGTCACCGTTGAACACGCCGACGGCGCCCACTACACCAAGCGCGCCGAGTTCGACGTGATCGTGCTCTCGGGGTCGGTGGCGCAGATTCCACAAGACCTGCTGCAGCGCCTCAAGCCGGGCGGCCGGCTGGCGGCCATCGTCGGCGATGAGCCGGTGATGCGTGCGCAGATCGTCACTCGCGCCACGGAAACCGACTTCCGCACCCGCGACCTGTTCGATACCGTCGCCACGCGGCTGGAGCACTTCTCCGAGCCCTCGCGCTTCCAATTCTGACCAGATCGACAAGGATTCCCTGATGATCAAGCAACTCAGCGTGCGCGAGCTGGCCGACAAGATCGAAGCCGCCACTGCTCCCATTACGGAATGGCAATTCCTCGACGTGCGCGAGCCGTGGGAATTCCAGATGGCCGCGATCAAACACCCGAATTGCCCCGTCACCCACATCCCCATGAGCATCGTGCCCCTGCGGCAAAACGAGCTCGATCAGAGCAAGCCGCTGGTGGTCATCTGCCGCAGCGGCAACCGCAGCATGATGATCGCCCGCTTTCTGGAGCAGAACGGCTTTGGTGAGCTGTACAACCTCAACGGCGGCATGACGGCCTGGTCGCGCGAGATCGATCCCTCGGTGCCGATTTACTGACCGGCGTCTCGCCCTGCAGCGCGCAGCTGCTCCACGATCCACTGCGCCTGCCTTTGCGCCGCTCCGCGGTGCGCCACAGCAAACGCCCGGGCCTGTTGCGCCGCCTGCTGTCGCGCCGCAGCGTCGTCGAGCCAGTATTGCAGGGCGGCCCAGACCTGTGCCGCATCGCCCGCCCGCACCGCCGCGCCGGTTTCCAAGGCCGATTGCGCCGCCGCGGCAAAGTTGAACTGCGACGGCCCCAGCACCACGGGACAACCGCAGGCGCAGGCTTCGATCAGGTTCTGACCGCCCAGAGGCAGCAGACTGCCGCCAATGAAGGCCGCGTCAGCCATGGCGTAATAGGCCGCCATCTCCCCCAGCGAATCACCCAGCCAGACGGCCGTCCCGGCGGTGGGAGCGCCCGCGCTGCGGCGCTGCACCGCGAGCCCCCGTGCGGCCAGCAATTGCGCCACGACGTCGAAACGCTGTGGATGGCGCGGTACCCAGACGAGCAAGGCCCGCGACTCCATCGCCCTGGGCAGCGCGCGCAGCAACAGCGCCTCCTCGCACTCCCCGCCCTGTTCACGGGTGGACGCCAGCAACAGCACGGGGCGCGCGGCTGCCGCTTTCCATTGCGCGCCCAGCTGCAGCAGACGCGCCTCGGGACTCATGTCGAATTTCAGATTGCCCATGACCTCAGCCTGCGCTGCTCCAAGCGCCATGATGCGCTGCGCATCGTCCGGGGTCTGCGCCGCGGCATGCAATCCGCCCCAGGCCATCCGCGCCAGGGAAGGCCAGTGCTGCCAACGTCCGGCGCTTCGTGCGCTGAGTCGCGCATTGGTCAGCAGCAGCGGCACGCCATGGCGGCGACATTGGTCGGCCAGATTCGGCCACACCTCGGTTTCCATCAACACGCCTACGCTGGGCCGGAAGCGCCGCAGGAAACGCCGCATCGGCCCTGGCAGGTCATATGGCAGCCACACCTGCACGTCGCCCGGCAACAGGAGATCGGCCCCAGCCTCGCGTCCGGTCGCCGTCATGTGGGTCAGCAGCAGATGCATCTTCGGAATGTGTTGACGCAGTTCGGCAATAAGCGGGGCTGCGGCACGCGTTTCGCCCAGCGACACGGCGTGCAGCCAGACCAGCGGCGTGCCCTCGGGTGGAGCTGGAGCATTGACATAGCAGCCCAGACGCTCACCCACCGCCCGCCGGTAGCCTGGTTCACGATACCCGCGCCACCACAGACGCAGCAGCGCGAGTGGCAGGATCAGCCGCCAGATCCAGGCGTACAGAAAGCGCACGGTCGTCATCGCGTCCGTGCGACCGTGGCGACGGCGGCGACCACCGTCGCCGCATCGGGCGGCGAGCCAACATCACCCAAATTCCGGTGCGGCCCAGCGGAGTGGATACCGACATGTACCGGAGAAGTGGCCACATAGATGCCCACGCAGGGCGTGTCCAGCGCCGCAGCAAGAAACAACAGGCCCGTGTCCACCCCGATCACAGCATCGGCTCGAGCAAGGATGGGCAGCCATTGCAGCAGGGTCCAGGCCTCTGGTTGCACCACCGCCAAGTGTGCCGGCAGCGCCGCTTGTTCGACGATGGCCTGAGCGGCCTGCCTTTCGGCCTGCGTTCCCCATGCGAACAACACAGTCCGCCCAGACGCCACCATGGATTGCGCCGTATCGACCCAATCCTGCGGTCGCCAGCGCTTTTCCGGACGGGCCGTTGCCGTGAGGACAACCACATACGGTGCCGCCAGTTCCTTTGGAGATTGCACCTCGGCAGGCACACGCAAGCCATACACCGGCGATCCATGCGCGACATAGCCAAGGACGTGTGCCGCGAGTTGCCTGCAGCGTTCGACAGCGGGTACTGAACGCATCGGTGCACCAGAATAGCGATGCCGGTAGAACGGCACCGCCATCGACTCGCGGGCGCTGCCCCACCCCCATCCCGACACTGGCCCACGCGCCTGACGCGCAACCACCGCACTCTTGAGCAAGCCTTGCAGGTCGATCACGGCGTCATAGGTCTCGGTGCGCAGCTGCGCCCGGAACTGCCGCCATTCCCGCCGGATCTCCGCGCGCCAGAATCGCTTGCGCCAGCGTCGCAGCGCCAGCGGCACGACGCGCCGCACGCCGGGGTGGGCGCGCACGATGTCGGCATAGGCCTCTTCGACCAGCCAATCGATCTGTGCGCCGGGATGGGCAGCAAGAATGTCGTGCACCACGGGCAGGGCATGGACGATGTCGCCCATCGAACTGGTCTTGACGATCAGGACGCGCAGGATCGAGGCCGGTGCGTTCAAAACGGCAGCTTCAACGTGGCGTCGAGCGCCAGCAGCGCGGCGCGAAATTCGGTCTGCACACGGGCAAGCGCTGCGGCATCCGTGCCCTCGAAGCGCAGCACCACACACGGTGTGGTGTTGGACGGCCGGGCCAGGCCGAAACCGTCCACATAGTCGGCGCGCACGCCGTCGATGGTGGAGATGCTGACCGCGCCGGGAAAACGCGCTTCGGCCTGAAGGCGTTCACACAGAATGAAGTTGGCGCCCTCGGCAGTATCGAGTTTGAGCTCGGGGGTGGAGACGGCGTCGGGCAGAGCTTCGAGCGCGGCGCCTGCATCTGCCTCGCGCGACAGCAGCTCCAGAAGGCGGGCCGCACCGTACTGTGCGTCGTCGAAACCGTACCAGCGGTCCTTGAAAAAGATGTGGCCACTCATCTCGCCGGCCAACGGAGCGTCGATCT
>JBAUTC010000437.1:0-2459 GCA_049582025.1 Thiomonas sp. | reverse complement strand
GGATCGAGCAACAGCGTGTAGTCGCGGCTCAGTTGGCCATTAGCCCATTGGGCGCGAATCAGCAAATCCAGAAAAGGTTCGTTGATCGGGCTATTCGACGTCACGCGCAGATAGGCACGGCCATCAGGGCTGTGCTCTAGGCTAATCTGCACACCGGACAGGGCGGTGTTGTATTGCAGCTTCGCGGACTGAAAGGCCTCTGGCGGCGCAACGCCCACTTTCAGCGAGGAGGCCTCGTCTGCGTTTAACTGGGTGATGTCAATTTCTGCCTTCAGTGGCTGCCCCAAGGCCGATTGCACCTTGATGCCACCCAATCCGAATGCATAGGCTTGCCCAGCAGTTGCGCCCAAGGCGATTGCCAAGGCCAAGCGTCCAGTGTTCTGTCGCAGCATGTCGGCTGCCCCCCAATTTTTGGTGAATTCAAGTGTGCGCATTTCTCTGCGGTTGCAGCGATAAAGTGCGTCAAATTTCACCATATCATCAACAAATTAGGCTGACAAGTTGATGCACCAAGACAAGCCGCCGGAATGCCAACAACTGTAGCATTCCAGCAATTTCGGCCTCGCATTGGTATAAGGCCGAATGGACGTGGTTCGGGTTTACCGGCGCTCAAGCAGGATGCGCAGCATGCGGCGCAGCGGCTCGGCAGCGCCCCACAGCAATTGGTCGCCGACGGTGAATGCCCCAAGGTAGTCAGGCCCCATCGCCAGCTTGCGCAGACGTCCGACCGGAATTTGCATCGTGCCCGTGACGGCCACTGGAGTGAGTTGCAGCATGGTGGCCTCGCGCTCGTTGGGCACGATCTGCACCCAAGCATTGTCGGCGGCAATCATGCCTTCAATTTCGTCGAGCGGCACGTCCTTTTTCAGCTTGAAGGTCAGTGCCTGGCTGTGACAGCGCATCGCGCCGACACGCACGCAGAATCCGTCCACCGGCACGGCGGGAGAACCAAAGCCAGCGCCCTGGCCAAGGATCTTGTTGGTTTCGGCCCCGCCCTTCCACTCCTCGCGCGACACGCCGTTGCCCAGATCCTTGTCGATCCAGGGAATCAGGCTGCCAGCCAGGGGCACTCCAAAATGCTGCGTTTGCTCCGCGCTAAGTGCCTTTTGCTGGGCAAGGACATCACGGTCGATGGCGAGAATCGCGGACGCTGGGTCATCCAGCAATGGCTGGACTGCGCCGTTAAGCGCGCCAAACTGGGTGAGCAGCTCGCGCATATGCTGCGCGCCGCCGCCAGACGCCGCCTGATAGGTCATGCTGGTCATCCATTCCACCAGCCCGGCTTTGAAGAGCGCGCCCACGCCCATGAGCATGCAACTCACGGTGCAGTTGCCGCCGATCCAGTTGTTGCCGCCCTTAGCCAGCGAGGCATCGATCACGGACCGGTTCACCGGGTCGAGGATGATGATGCTGTCGTCGCGCATGCGCAGGGTGGAGGCGGCGTCGATCCAGTGACCGTTCCAGCCCGAGGCGCGCAGCTTGTCGAACACGGCGGTCGTGTAGTCGCCGCCCTGCGCGGTCAGGATGATGTCGCAGCGGCGCAGTTGATCCAGATCGTGTGCATCCTGCAGCACCGTTTCGTTCTTCGCCTGGGCAGGTGCCTTTGCGCCTGCGTTACTGGTACTGAAGAACAGCGGTTCGATCAAGTCGAAATCGCCCTCTTCGCGCATGCGTTGCATCAGCACGGAACCCACCATGCCGCGCCAGCCCACCAAACCCACCAAGCTCGTTGCCATCGTCAATCCAGTCTTCTGTTGTGTTCCAAATGCCACCGCTCAGCCAAGCGCGGCCACGACCGCGTCGCCCATCTGTGCGGTGCCGACTTTCTGCGTTCCGGGGGCATGAATATCCGGTGTGCGCAAGCCTTGCGCGAGCGCCTTTTGCACCGCAGCCTCAATGCGCAGCGCCTGCTCGGGCAAACCCAGAGAGTGGCGCAGCATCATGGCCGCGCTCAGAATCGTTGCCAGCGGATTGGCCACGCCCTGCCCTGCGATATCAGGAGCTGAGCCATGGCTTGGCTCGTACAGCCCCTGTCCGCTGTCATTCAGCGAGGCCGAGGGCAGCATGCCGATGGAGCCGGTGAGCATCGAGGCTTCGTCGCTGAGAATGTCGCCAAACATATTGCCGGTGACGATCACGTCGAATTTCTTGGGCGCCTTGACCAGCTGCATCGCGGCGTTGTCCACGTACATGTGGTCGAGTTGCACGTCGGGATATTGCGCACCGACCTCGGTGACGATGTCTTTCCAGAACTGGAAAGTCTCAAGCACATTGGCCTTGTCCACGCTGGTCAGGCGCTTGCTGCGACCTTGCGCGGCCTTGAACGCCACATGCGCGATGCGTTCGATTTCCGGGCGGCTGTAGCGCATGGTGTCGAACGCTTCGGGCTGCCCGGCGAACACCCCATCAGGCGCGGTGCGGCGGCCTCGCGGCTGACCGAAATAGATGTCGCCGGTGAG
>JBAUTC010000436.1:0-2110 GCA_049582025.1 Thiomonas sp. | reverse complement strand
GCGCCCACCAGCATGCAGGCGCCTTGCTCCCTCGGCGCGGAGCCGCGCACCTGGCACAGGGACACGCGCACCCACGGCGCCTGGGTCGCGTCGGCGGCGCTGACGAGGCTCTCCGGGCTTGGGTGGCGCTGCATCTCGGCGGATCTCCTTAAACCCGCACGGCCTCAATGGCGTCGAGGATGGCCTCCGGCGTTGCCGGAGCCCGCAGCGGCGGGTCGACGCGGTGTTCGCCCACCGCCGAGATGGCATCGCGGATTGCCAGCAGCACCGAAAATGGCAGCAGCAGCGGGGGCTCGCCCACGGCCTTGGAGCGGTGGATGGTGGGCTGGGCGTTGGGGTTGTCGAACAGCGCCGTGTGCAAGGCGGCCGGGCAATCGTTGGCCGTGGGAATCTTGTAGGTGCTGGGAGCGTGAGTCAGCAGCAGGCCGGTTGCTGGATGCCATACCAGCTCTTCCATGGTCAGCCAGCCCATGCCCTGGATGAAGGCGCCTTCGATCTGACCGATGTCGATGGCCGGGTTCAAGGACTTGCCGGCGTCGTGCAGGATGTCGGCGCGCAGCAGGCGCCATTCGCCGGTGAGCGTATCCACCAGCACTTCGCTCACCGCCGCGCCGTAGGCGAAGTAGTAGAACGGATGGCCGGTGAGCGTCTTGGCGTCCCAGTGCAAATCGGGCGTGATGTAGAAGCCGTCGCTCCACAGCTGCACGCGCGCGAGATAGGCCTGCTGCACCAGCGTGGCGAAGGGCAGGGAGGTTTGTCCCGCCTGCACCTGTCCGTTGGCAAAGTGCACTTCCGCGGCGCGTCCGCCATAGCGGTCGGCGGCGAAGGCGGCAAGGCGCTGGCGCAGCGTGGATGCCGCATCCAGCGCCGCCATGCCGTTCAAGTCGGCTCCGGTTGAGGCCGCGGTGGCGGAGGTGTTGGCCACCTTGTGGGTGTCAGTTGCGCTGCAGCGCACGGCGTCGAACGCCAGCCCCAGTTCCTGCGCCACCACCTGTGCGACCTTGGTGTTCAGCCCCTGGCCCATTTCGGTGCCGCCGTGGTTCACCAGCACACTGCCGTCGGTGTAGATGTGAACCAGCGCGCCCGCCTGGTTGAGGTGGGGGACATTGAACGAGATGCCGAACTTCAGCGGGGTCAGTGCCAAGCCTTTCTTGAGCACCGGGCTGTGGACGTTGAACTCGGCCACAGCCGCACGGCGGGCGCTGTAGTCGCTGCTGGCGACGAGCTGGTCGACCAGGGGCGCGATGACGTTGTCGGTCACACCCTGACCGTAGGGCGTGTGGTTGTTCTGGCCGATGCCGTAGAAATTGGCGCGCCGCACCTGCAGCGGGTCGCGCTGCAGTTTGCGCGCGATGGAGTCGAGCACGAACTCGGTGACCAGCGCGCCCTGCGGCCCGCCGAAGCCGCGAAACGCAGTGTTGCTCTGGGTGTTTGTTCTGGCGGCAAAGCCGTGAATGGCGACATTCGGCAGCCAGTAGGCGTTGTCCACATGGCAAATGGCGCGGGTGAGGACGGCGCCGGAGAGATCGGCCGAATGCCCGGCGTTGGCGATCAGCGTCACCTCGTATGCCAGGATGCGGCCGTCGTCGTCGAACGCGACGTCGTAGTCGTACTCGAAACCGTGGCGTCGTCCGGTGATGAGAAAGTCGTCGTCGCGATCGACGCGCAATTTCACCGGGCGTTGCAGCTTGTGCGCCGCCAGCGCCGCACAGCAGGCGAACTGCGCCGACTGTGATTCCTTGCCGCCGAAGCCTCCGCCCATGCGTCGACACTCCACCTGCACCTGATGCTGCATCCAGCCCAGCATATGCGCCACCACGTGCTGCATTTCGGACGGATGCTGGGTGGAGCACAGCACACGCATGCCGCTGTTCTCGCCGGGCATGGCGTAAGCCACATGACCCTCCAGATAGAACTGCTCCTGGCCGCCCACGCTCAGGCTGCCGCGCAGGCGGTTCGGGGCGTCGGCCATGACCTGTTCCAGTGCACCACGCTCAGACTCGCGGTGCAGGTGCATCGCGGGCAGAACGTACTGGCTCTGCGCATGGGCGTCGCGTGCCGTGAGCAGGGCGGGCAGCGGCTCGGCGCGGATCGCCTCACGCGCCAGCGC
>JBAUTC010000435.1:0-4010 GCA_049582025.1 Thiomonas sp. | reverse complement strand
GTGCAGCGGCGGCAGTCGCCGCCACCGGCGCGACGGCCAGGGGGCTGGTCTGCGCCGTGGCCTCGGTATCGATCTTGGCAATGACCTCGTCGCTGGTGACAGAGGCGCCGTCGCCCTTCACAATCTGCGAGATCACGCCGGCAGCGGGTGCCGGCACTTCGAGCACCACTTTGTCGGTCTCGATCTCTATCAGGATTTCGTCTTGCGCCACGGCTTCGCCGGGCTTCTTCTTCCAGGTCAACAAGGTGGCCTCGGCCACGGATTCGGAGAGTTGGGGTACTTTGATGTCGATCAGCGCCATGATGGGGTCCGGTATTTTTGGGGTGCGCGCACGGAAACAGGCCTGCGCGGCGAGTGAACGGGGTCGGTCGGATTGAAGGTTGGAGACAGCGGGCAGCCCGCTCGGGCTACCCGCCATGAAGTCAGCGCGTCAGCACGAAGCCCTTGAGCTTGCCGAAGGCCGCCGCCAGCAATTCCTTTTGCTGCTCGGCATGCTTGGCGTAGTAGCCCACCGCGGTGGACGCCGAGGCGGCACGGCCGGCATACCCGAGTTTCTGTCCGTCGAGCATGTTCTCGTGGATGTGATGCTGCACGAAAAACCAGGCGCCCTGGTTCTGCGGCTCATCCTGGCACCAGACGATGTCGCGCGCATTCGGATAGCGTTTGACTTCGGCGGCAAAAGCCTTGTGCGGGAACGGATAGAGCTGCTCCAGGCGGATGATCGCCACATCGTCGATCTTGCGCTCGGTGCGCGCGGCCAGCAGGTCGTAGTACACGCGCCCCGTGCAGGCAATGATGCGTTTGACGCGGGCGGCGTCGAGTTCTGCTGTTTCCGGCAACACCACCTCGAAGCGGCTGTTCGCCAGATCCGACAGCGGCGACTTGGCCTGCGGATGACGCAGCAGCGACTTGGGCGTCATGATGATGAGAGGCTTGCGGAAGGGCCGCAGCATCTGCCGGCGCAGCAGATGGAAAATCTGCGACGGATTGGTCGGCTGGCAGACCTGCATATTGGTTTCGGCGCAAAGTTGCAGATAGCGTTCCAGTCGCGCCGAGGAATGCTCCGGCCCCTGCCCTTCATAGCCGTGCGGCAGCATGAGCGTCAGGCCTGAGGCACGGCCCCACTTCACTTCTCCAGCCGAGATGAACTGGTCAATCAGCACTTGTGCGCCGTTGGCAAAGTCGCCGAACTGCGCTTCCCAGATGACCAGGGTGCGCGGATCGGCAGTGGAGTAGCCATACTCGAAACCGAGCACCGCCTCTTCCGACAGGATGGAATCGATGACGACGAACGGCGCCTGTCCTTCTGTCACGTTCTGCAGCGGGATGTAGGTGCCCACGTCCCACTTCTCACGGCTTTGGTCGTGGAGCACGCTATGCCGGTGGCTGAAGGTGCCGCGGCCGCTATCCTCGCCAGACAGGCGTACCGGAAAACCGTTCGACACCAGCGCGGCGAATGCCATGTGCTCGCCCATGCCCCAATCGAGCAGCATCTCGCCCTGCCCCATCCTGGCGCGGTCTGCAATCACCTTTTCCACCAGGGGGTGCACCTTGAAGTCGGGCGGAATGGTGGTGATGCGCTCGGCCAAGCGCTTGAGTTCGGTCATGGGCAAGGCGGTATCGGCATTGTCCGTCCAGCGCCGGTTCAGGTAGGGCGACCAGTCCACCGCATACTTGCTCTTGTAATTGGTGAGCACAGGCTCCAGACTGAGGCCAGCCTCCATCTCCGCGCGGAATTCCTGCACCATCTGGTCGGCATCCGCTTCCGAAATCACGCCCTGGCTCAGCAGGCGGTCGGCATACACCTTGCGGCTGCCTGGATGGGCGGTGATCTTCTTGTACATCAATGGCTGGGTGACGGCCGGCGTGTCCTGTTCGTTGTGCCCCAGCTTGCGAAAGCACACGATGTCCACTACCACGTCGTGATGGAACTGCTTGCGGTAATCCAGCGCCAGGCTGGTGGCGAGGGCCACGCTCTCGGGATCATCGCCGTTCACATGCAGAATCGGCGCCTCGATCATTTTCGCCACATCGGTGCAATACAGCGTGGAACGCGCATCGCGCGGGTCCGATGTGGTGAATCCGATCTGGTTGTTGATGACGATGTGCACCGTGCCGCCCGTGGTGTAGCCGCGGGTCTGCGCGAGCGCCAGGGTTTCCATCACCACACCCTGCCCGGCGAAGGAGGCGTCGCCATGCACCAGCACAGGCACAACCGTTTCGCCCAGGATGTCGCCGCGTCGGTCGAGACGGGCGCGTGTGGAGCCTTCGATCACCGGGTTGACGATTTCCAGGTGCGAGGGATTGAACGCCAGGCTCAGGTGGACCGGGCCGCCAGGCGTAGACACATCGCTGGAGAATCCTTGGTGATACTTGACGTCGCCAGACGGAAGGTCGTCGACGTGCTTGCCCTCGAACTCGTCGAACAGGTCCTGCGGACGCTTGCCGAGGGTGTTGACCAGCACATTGAGGCGACCACGGTGCGCCATGCCGATCACCACCTCTTGCACGCCGAGCTGGCCCGCGCGTTGCACCAGAGTGTCCATCGAAACGATGAAGCTCTCGCCACCCTCCAGGGAAAACCGCTTCTGTCCAACGTATTTTGTGGCGAGATAGCGCTCTAGGCCTTCGGCGGCGGTCAGGCGTTCGAGCAGGTGCTTCTTTGCCTCCGCATCGACATCCGGGCGGGTACGGGTGGACTCCAGCCGTTGCTGCCACCAGCGCTTTTGGTCCTGATCGCTGAGGTACATGAATTCGGCGCCGAGCGAACCGCAGTAGGTTTCGTGCAAGTTGTTGATGAGCTCGCGCAACGACAGATTCTCGCGGTCGAAAAAGGTGTTGCTGACGTTGAACACCGTTTCCAGATCGGCATCGGTGAAGCCATAGAACGACGGCTCCAGATCAGGAATATTGGGTCGTTCGGTGCGTTTGAGCGGGTCAAGATCGGCCCAGCGCACACCGACATTGCGGTAGGCGGCGATCAGTTGCTGGGCAGCAACACGCTTGCGTGCCAATTCGCCGTCGGCCACCGCCTGCAGGGTGCGGATCGGGCCGGACTTCGCGCGTTCGGCAAACGCGGACACCACCGGTGCATGCGGCACGTCGCGCGCATTGCTGCCGTCAAGTGCGGGCACATGTTGAAGTGCATCGAAATACTCGCGCCAATGATCTGGGACTGACCCGGGATTGGACAGATAGCTCTCGTACATCTCTTCGACGTACGGGGCGTTGCCCCCAAACAGATAGGAATTGGCTTTGAACTTTTGCATCAACATATGCGCTCACAGTCTGCCGGGCACCCCGGCGCTCAGTGGGAAAACATCCTTCCGCGGCTCGGGCTGCCCGATTGGCGGATTGCGGCTTTAGAAGGGCCTGGATGACACTCTAGCACGCACTATTGATGCAGCGCAAAACAGGCTGTAAGCGCATATTTCCGCAAAACCGGATTCCCTCGAAACGGCAGTCGGCCGGACTGCACGTACATCCCCTTACACGTCACACATCCCGAGCCCACGAAGGATGGCGGACCGTTGCACTCCCTCAAGCCCCTCGCGACACAAGCCGAGAGCGGTACGCCGATCGGCAAATGACAACTGATTCGGCGGCCGGACCACACGTTCGAGTGGTGTGCGCTGGCGAAAGCCTGGGGCATGCGCTTCAATATGTGAAAGTGACGCTTCACTCCAGAATGCGCGAATCTACAGGCGGGAGCAAACTCGCCGAGTTCCCCCACCCAAACAAAGGGAATGCTCCATGTTCACCTTGTTTCAGCAATCGCGTCATCTCCGCCCGATTGTCGTCCTGATCGGCGCGCTTGCCCTCGCAGCTTGCGGTGGGGGATCCGGCACGGCCTCGACTGCAGCCTCCTCCGCCACCTCCTTGCCTTCCGCAACCACACCGACCAGTAGCACCTCAGGCTCCGGAAGCGTCAGTGCCGGCAGCAGCAGCATCGCCGTCGCTGCGCACACGCTGAAGGTCGATGTGTCCAGAGCCGGCACCTCACCGATGAC
>JBAUTC010000434.1:0-3371 GCA_049582025.1 Thiomonas sp. | reverse complement strand
GCGTGTCTAGGCACCCCAGGATGTTCATCGCCGTGGATTTTCCCGATCCGCTAGGTCCCATGATCGCGACGAACTCCCCGGCATCAACCAACAGATCGATACCTTTCAGCGCCTGGAACGCCGCCTGACCACTGCCGTATGTCTTGGTGATCCCGGTCAGGCGAATAAGGGGGGATCCGCTCATGACTTCGGACCCAGTGCCTCGGTGATGACCTCTATGCCGGGTTTCAGCTCGCCGCCTGTGACTTCGGTCACGCGGCCATTCGTTGACCCGATCTTGACGTCCATCGCTACTGGCTGGCCATCTCGGAGCACCCAGACCCGTGGTGACGCCGCACTGGGCACCCCAGTGACTTTACGTGCTTGTTGTGGCATACGCGGCATCAATGCACTGATCACGCCACCGCTGGTGCCCTTCGACTTTGCACTTGCAGTGGCTGTGGTCGCCGGCGAAAAGCGCAATGCCGCGTTTGGTACCAGCAGCACGCCTTCCCGACGCACGGTGGTGATCTCTGCCGTACCGGTCATCCCGGGCCGCAAGCTAAGGTCGTCATTGCTTACATCAAGAAGGGTCAGATAGGAAATCACACCTTCCGTTGCCTGTGCCCCGTAGTCAACCCGCGCGATGACCGCGCTGAACTCGCGACCGGGCCAGGCATCGACGGTGAAGGTTGCCTTCTGGCCCGCCTTGACCTGACTCACGTCAGCCTCGTCCACCTTGACCTGCAATTGCATCTTGGTCAGGTCCTGCGCCAGCTTGAACAGCACCGGCGCCTGGAATGATGCCGCAACCGTCTGTCCCGGCTCGACCTGACGCGACAACACCACGCCATCAATCGGCGAGCGGATGCTGGCCTTGTCGAGATTCGTTTGGTCCGATTTCAATGCAGCCCGTGCCTGGGCAACGCTGGCGTCGGCACTCGCCACGTTCGCCTCTCCGCGGCTTAGATTAGCGCGGGCGGTATCCATCTCGGCCCTGGACGGCACCTTCCCGCCGGACAGCCGAGAGACCTGCTCAAAGCGGGACAGACTTGCACGCGCCTCCTCCAAGGTCGCCCGTGCTTGCAGCACTTGCGCCTCGGCAACTTGGAGTCCCGCACGAGACTTGGCTACAGCGTCCTGCAGCTTGGACAAATCGAGTCGAGCAAGCATTTGGCCCTTCTTGACCTGATCGTTGTCGTCCACGTAGACCTTCTCGACAATGCCCGACAGTTCGCTGCCGACATCAACGGTATTTGTCGGCTGAAGATTTCCGGTGGCGGCAACTTTGACAACAAGGGTGCCAGTTGTCACGGGCTCGGTTGCAAAGCGCGTCGCGGTCGCTTCGTTTCCGTTGCCAAAATAGACCCACGCCGAGGCTGCGAGGCCGAGAAGGGCGACCGCGATCCACACCCAGCGGCGCGAGACCCGGTAGCCCGGATGATTCGCCAAGGCCTGCGGACTGACCGCCTGCAGCTGAGACGGGAGTTTTGCATCGGAATCGTTCATCGCATGGTCTCCCGGGATTGCAACGGCGGCGAAATGGGCTTCCAGCCACCGCCTAGCGCCTTGTAAAGGCGGATGAGCGCCAACACACGGTCCGCTCGCGCAGACGCGAGGTTGTCCTCGCTCGTCAGCACCGTCCGCTGTGTATCGAGCACCGATTGAAAGTCAATCAGTCCCGCGCCATAGCGCTGAATTGCAAGTTCACTCGCGCTGCGCGCGGATGCGACAGCGACTTCCAGTGCCTTGACGCGTTGCTCGCCGCTCGCCAGCAGCGTCAGCGCGTTCTCGACGTCCTGCAGTGCGGACAGAATCGCCTGTCGATAGGCGATCTCGGCCTGCTCGCGTACCGCGTTCTGGGCATCGACCTGAGCACGCAATCGCCCGCCGTCAAGAATTGGCGCCGCGATTGCAGCCAGCAGCGAGGAGCTCACGGCACCGCTGTTGCCCAAGCCACCGACGGAGAGGGCATCAAGTCCGATGGACCCGGACAAGTTGAATGAGGGGTAGCGCGCTGCCTCGGCAACACCGACGCGCGCGGTCTCGGCCGCCAGGGTGCGCTCTGCCGCACGGACGTCCGGACGCTGGCGCAGCGCGTTGGCGGGTATCCCGACTGCGATCTGCGCCGGTACCGCCGGGAGCGGAGCCACTGCTGCCAACCGCGCTGCAAGCGTGCCGGGCGCCTTGCCAAGCAAGAACTCAAGCGTGTACTCGGTTGCTGCGAGACTGGCTTGCAGCGCAGGAATTTGTGCCTGCGTCTGCGCCTGGACCGCGCGGGCTTGCTCGACATCCTGGCTGCTCACCAGCCCGGCCTCCGCACGCCATTCCGCGATCTGCAGCGTTTGGGACTGACTGGCAAGGTTTGCACGTGCGATGCCAAGGCGTATCTGCAAGGCGCGGAGTTCCACGTAATTCCGTGCCATCTCGGCCGCAAGAGACGCCTCCGTGTTCTCCAGGTTCGCTTCTCCTGATTGCAGGTCCGCATTCGCTGCCTCGATGCCGCGCCGCAAGCCGCCAAACACATCGGCCTCCCACGTGGCGTCGAATCCCGCAGTGAAATAGTTGCGTGTACCCCCTCCGCCGGTCAGTGCGCTGGAGCGGTTACGCGCTGCACTGACGGAGCCGGACAGCGTCGGGTACAAGGCACCAACCGTCACCTCACGGCGCGCGCGCGCCTCGCGCAGCTTCGCCCGGGCACTACGCAAATCGGGACTCGCCATTTGCGCTACGGCGATCAATTCCGTTAGCAGCGGATCGTGGAGCCGTTGCCACCACGTGCTGATGTCGCCGATGTCTTCTGAATCCGCGACTGAGCCCCTCGGTAGATTCGCATTGATCCATTTCGCCGGCACGGCGCCCTGGGAACGCACGTAGACCGGGCCAACCGAGGTACAACTCAGAAGGCCGAGGCAAGCGATCAAATAAAGGCTCATGTGCACGAGCCGGCTGAACTGGATGTGCATTCTGATGCAGTCAGAAAAAGTTACAAATAAGCCTTGCGGCGCCGATCATCTGGATCATTTGAGCGAGGTCACGCAGCCCGCCGCCAGCCCGTCAGCATTAAGAAATCGGTAACAATTCCGGCAGAACATATCTTCCGATATGTAGCGGCAATTATCGGAGGACTCTAGCATGCAGACGACAAATACTTCACAGCAGACGGCCACGCGCATCCGCGTCTGGGATGCACCACAGCGCACCGTTCACTGGCTGATCGCTGCCTGTTTCGCAGGCGCCTATCTGACCGGGGAATCGGAATCCTGGCGTCTTGTACACGTAACACTTGGGTACACGATGGCGGGACTGATCGCCTTTCGCGTTGTGTGGGGCATCATCGGGTCGCGCTACGCGCGCTTCTCCAACTTTGTTCGTGGCCCGGCCGCGGTGGT
>JBAUTC010000433.1:0-12562 GCA_049582025.1 Thiomonas sp. | reverse complement strand
GCGGTGCCGCGCGGGGCATGGCGCACCTGGGGGTATTGCGGGCGCTGACCGATGCCGGGGTGCGGATCGACTGCATCGCGGGTTGCAGTATCGGTGCCCTGGTGGGGGCCATTGCCGCCTCGGGCAGCACGGACGGCCTGGAGGCCACTTTCAAGGCGTTCGACTGGAAAAAGACCCTGTCGTTCTTCGACGTGGTGTTTCCGCGCTCTGGACTGATTGATGGTGCCAAGGTCACCGCGCTGGTGCGCGAGCATCTGCCGGCCACGCAGATCAGTGCCCTGTCCATTCCCTTCGCCGCCATCGCCACCAATCTGCTCAGCGGCAAGGAGGTTGTGCTGCGCTCGGGCGATGTGATCGACGCCGTGCGTGCCAGCATTGCCGTGCCGGGCGTCTTCACCCCGGTGCGCATCGATGGCCAGGTGCTGGTCGATGGCGGGCTGAGCAACCCGGTGCCGGTGAGTGTGGCGCGCGCCATGGGCGTGGATCTGGTGATTGCGGTCGACCTCAATCACGGCGTGGTCGCTGGGCATGCCAGGAAGCGATTGAGCCCGCCGCGGCCTTCGCCGAAACCGGAGCCGGTGGAGCAGGGCGCGCGTTGGGTGAACGACTATCGGCGCGTCATGGCGGATCTCAAGTCCCGCCTCCTGGCGCAGAGTGCGCCAGCCAAGGCGCAGTTTTCGCGCTGGGCTGCCAGCGAGGAGTCACTGCCCAATGTGTTCGACGTCCTGCTGGCGTCGGTCAACGTGATGGAAATGCGCATCACCGAGAGCCGTCTGCTGATCGAACCCCCGGATCTGCTGATCCGGCCTCCGCTCGGCCACATCCGCTTTCTGGAATTCGGCCGGGCCGAAGAAGCCATCGAGATCGGCTATGACACCGCGGCCAGGGCGCTGGAGACCTGGACGCGCCGGAACCCGCCCCAGTAGTCGGTTGCTGGTGATACGGCGCTGTCAGCCCGTATTGCGCAGGCCCGCGGCGATGCCGTTGATGCTCAGGTGGATGCCGCGTTTGGTGCGTTCGTCCGTCTGCCCTTCGCGGAAGCGGTAGATCAGCTCGATCTGCAGGTGATTGAGCGGGTCGATATAGGGAAAGCGGGCGCGAATCGAGCGTTTGAGCGTCGGATTGTCGGCCAGTCGCTCGGTGTTGCCGGTGATGGCGGTGAGCATGTCGGTCGTGAGTTGCCATTCGCGGTGCAGCGCCTTGAGCACCTTCTGCCGCGTCTTCGCGTCGGTCACCAGTTCGGCGTAGCGCTCGGCCACGCGCATGTCGGCCTTGGCCAGCACCATGTCGATGTTGGACAGCAGGGTGGCGAAGAAGGGCCACTGCTTGGCCATGCGCTGCAGCAGCTTGAGACCGTCGGGGTTGGCGTCGAGAAAGGTTTGCACGCCGCTGCCGAAGCCATACCAGCCTGGCAGCGCGACGCGGCACTGTCCCCAGGAGAAGCCCCAGGGAATGGCGCGCAGGTCGGCAATGGCGCGGGTTGCCTTGCGCGATGACGGACGGCTGCCGATATTGAGTTCCGCAATCTCGGAAATGGGCGTGGCGGAATAGAAATAGTCGGTGAACTCCGGGGTGTCGTACACCAGCTTGCGGTAGGCGGCCATCGATGCGCCGGACAAGGCCGAGGCCGCGTCGAGAAATTTCGCCGGGGGCGCGGTCACCGTCTTGGTCTGCGGCAGCAGCGTGGCCTGCAGCGTGGCCGCTACCAGGGTTTCGAGGTTACGCAGGCCGATGTCGGGATTGCCGTATTTGCTGGTGATGACCTCGCCTTGTTCGGTGAGGCGGATCTGGCCGTTGACCGTGCCGGGCGGCTGGGCCAGGATGGCGTCGAAGCTCGGACCGCCGCCGCGCCCCACCGTGCCGCCGCGGCCATGGAACAGGCGCAGGGTGATGTCGTGCTCGGACTTGAGCGAAGCAAACAGTTCCACCAGCGCGACCTCGGCGCAATACAGCTCCCAGTTGGAGGTGAAGAAACCGCCGTCCTTGTTGCTGTCGGAATAGCCCAGCATGATTTCCTGCTCGCCGCCGGAGCGCTGCACCAGACCGGCGATGCCGGGCAAGGCGTAGAAGTCGCGCATGATGGCCGGGGCATTGCGCAGGTCGTCGATGGTCTCAAACAGCGGCACCACCAGCAGCTCGGCGTGGCTGTCGTGGTGGTTGAGCGTGCCGTGGAACAGCCCGGCCTCCTTTTGCAGCAGCAGGAGCTCGAGCAGGTCGCTGACGGTTTCCGAATGCGAAATGATGTACTGACGGATGGCGCGGGGGCCGAAGTCGCGCCGCGCGCTGTAGGCGCGGTCGAACACGGCCAGTTCGCTGCGCGTCCAGTCGGAATAGGTGTGATGCGGTAGCCGCAGGGGGCGCGGGTCGTTGAGGCAGCGGATGAGCAGCGCCTGGCGCGCGTCTTCGTCCAGCCCGGAGTAGTCGCGGCACTGGCCGCTGGCCGCCAGCAGTTCGCGCAGCACGGCTTCGTGCTGGTCGGAGCTTTGCCGCAGGTCGATGGTGGCCAGGCGAAAGCCGAATACCCCGGCGGCACGGATCAGCGGATCGAGCCGGGCGCGCGCCAGCGGCGCGGCATGGTGCTTGTGCAGCGAGGCGCGGATGATGTGCAGGTCGGCGATGAATTCGTCGGCATTGGCGTAGGGCTCGGCGCTTCCCACCTCATGCAGCACGGCTTCGACACCGGCGAGCTTGCGCAGATTGGCGGCGAGGCGGGCGTACATGCCGATGAGCGCGCGGCGATAGGGCTCGTCCATTCGGTGCTCTGACAGATCGGGCGATCGCTCGGCCAGGGCCAGGACTTCCGCGCTGGCGCTGGCCAGCATGGCGGAGATGGAGAGTTCGCTGCCGATGGCATGCACTTCGGCCATGTAGAACTCGATGGCGGTACGCGACTGCATGCGCAGGGCGTAGCTCAGGGTGTCGGCGGTGACGAAGGGGTTGCCGTCGCGGTCACCACCGATCCAGTGGCCCATGCGGAAGAAGGCCGGCAGGTCGATCTCGGCCGTGTCTTTCTTGCCCGCAGGAAACAGGGCGTCGATATCGCGCTGCAGATCGCGGTACAGACGCGGGAATTGGGAGAAGAACGTGGCGCCGTAAAACGACAGCGCATTCTTGATTTCATCGGATACGCGCAGCTTCACGTAGCGCAGCAGTCGTGTCTGCCAGAGCTGCACCACGCGGGCGCGCATGGCGTCCTCGATGTCGGCGCGCTTCTGCGGTAGACGGGTGGCGTCGCGCTCGACCAGCAAACTGGCCAGCGCGCGCTCGGCATCGAGCACGCTCTTGCGTTGCACCTCGGTGGGGTGGGCGGTGAGCACGGGGGAGATGAGCGCCTGGTCGAAGAACTGCATCAGCTGTTGCCGTTCCACGCCCGATTCCTTGAGTGTCTCCAGCGCGGCGCGCACGCTGTCACGCTGGGGCGGCGCGTCGCGCTCGGCGTCCTGTTCGGCGCGGCGCAGCACATGGTGGTCTTCGGCGATGTTCGCCAGAATGGAAAAGTAGCTGAAGGCCCGAATCACGCTGACCGCCTGGTCGCGGCTCAGACTGCTGAGCAGTTTGTCGAGGGCACGGCGGTCTTTGGCGTCGCCGTCCCGGTGAAATTTCACCGAGAGCTGGCGTACGGTTTCCACAATATCGAACATCTCCTGGCCTTCCTGCTCTCGGATCAGATCGCCCAGCAGGCGTCCCAGCAGGCGGATGTCGTCAAACAGCGCGGCATCGGGGTCGGAGGAATTGCGGGCTGCTGTGGTGCGTGTCGACATGGCGAAGGGTGGTGGAGTGTGCACGAAATGAGGGCGAACCGATGCTATCAGCGCGCCGTAAAACTGAAGCAAGATGCACGCCCGCATCGTTACTGCAATCGCATTGTCGCAGGCTTGATGAAACGTGATTTCATGATGCGCAACAGGACCGATGCTGAATTCTGCACAGGTGCCGTGCAGCTCTGCGCCTCTCTAGAATCCGGGCATGACTTCCACCACCTTCACTCCACCCCAGTCTCTCGTCATCGCCTCCCGCGAAAGCCGTCTGGCCCTGTGGCAGGCCGAGCATGTGCGCGATCTGCTCAAGGCGCTGTATCCGGCTTGCGACGTGCGAATTTTCGGCATGACCACGCAGGGCGACCAGATCCTCGACAAGTCGCTCGCCAAGATTGGCGGCAAAGGACTGTTTGTCAAGGAACTCGAAGTGGCGATGGAACAGGGCCATGCCGACCTTGCGGTGCATTCGCTCAAGGACGTGCCCATGGTGTTGCCGCCGGGCTTCACCCTGACGGCGGTGATGGAGCGCGAAGATCCGCGCGATGCGTGGGTGAGCGCGCGCTACGCCAGTCTGTCCGACGTGCCCGCAGGTGCCGTGGTGGGCACCTCCAGTCTGCGACGTGAATCGCAGTTGCGCCAGCGTCATCCGCATCTGCGGGTCGAGCCCCTGCGCGGCAACCTCGACACCCGCCTGCGCAAGCTCGACGAAGGGCAATATGCCGGCATCCTGCTGGCTGCAGCTGGTCTCAAGCGCCTGGGTCTGGGCGAGCGCGTGCGTGCCGTGATCGACCCTCAGGAGATGCTGCCAGCCGTGGGGCAGGCCGCGCTGGGCATCGAAATCCGCGCCGACCGGCCCGATCTGATGCAGGCGCTGGCCCCGCTCAACCACCTGCCGACCGCGCTGTGCGCGCACGCCGAGCGCGCCGTGTCCCGTGGCTTGGGCGGCAGTTGCACTACGCCGATGGGTGCACATGCCACGCTGGACGGGCAAGAGATGACGCTGCGGGCCGTGCTGGGTCTGCCGGATGGCAGCCGCGCCTTGCAGGCGCAGGCACAGGCCCGGATCACCGATCTGCTGCAAGCCGAGGCGCTGGGAAAACTGGTAGCGCAACAACTGCGCGACCAGGGCGCAGATGCGCTGCTGGCGCAGCTTGGCGCACACACAGCGTGATCTGGCTCTAGGGTGGCGGCGATGCTGAATACCACGCTGATCTTTACACGCGCGTCCTCGCAGTCGGGGGGGGCGCAGCAGATCTTTGGCGCAGCCGGCGTGCAGGTGCTCGACTTTCCGCTGCAGCACATCGGCCCGCCTGCGGATCTGGGGCGTTTTCACGCGGCTTTGGCGGCCTTGCCGCAGACGGATCTGGCCGTACCGGTCAGTCCGACGGCAGTGGCGGCGCTGTTTGCCGCCTTGGCGACGCCATGGCCTGCGCATTGCGCCATAGGCGTGGTGGGTGATGGCAGCCTGCGGGCGGTGCGCCGCGCCCTGATGGCGCAGGCCGAAGACGTGCCTTGGCCGCGTCTGATTGCGCCCGGAACCCGCGAAGAGCCGGGAGGCGAGGGCGACTCCGAGGCCTTGTGGGACGCCTTGCGACTCGCATTCGCGCCGGGTCCGGTGGCGTCTTTTCCGTGGGCCGGGCGGCATGTCCAGATTTTTCGCGGCGGCCCCGGCCGTGACCTGCTCGCACACAAACTCGAAGGCGCCGGGGCGAAGGTCAAGGTCGTCGAGGCCTACAGCCGGCTGGCCCCCCAGTACAACGCGCAGACCGCAGGGCAATTACGGGCTGCGCTTGAAAGCGGTGGCTGGTGGTTGTTTTCCTCGTCCGAAGCGGTGCGTAATTTGCGGGGCTTGTTGGAACAGGCCGCTATCGCTCCGACCCAGTTGCAACAGCAGCGCGCCTTGGCCATCCACCCGCGCATTGTGGACGCATTGCGCGACGCGGGGTTCGGCCGTGTGGAATTGACCAGTGCGCCGCACGAGGCAGTGCTTTCGACCCTGCAGCGTCTGGCAGCATCAACCTAGAATGCCTGTATGACTGAGCTCAACACCAGCCCTGGCGCGAAGACCCCGGTAGCAGAGGGCGACGTGACCCCCAGGGATGCTTCCGCCCCCACGGCGCCCATGCCTGCAGGGCCGCGGTCATCGGCGGATCAAGTCGCTGCAGCCTCATTGCCTGGCGCACGCTGGATCTGGCCGGTGCTCATTGCGCTCATCGTCGCGCTGGTGGCTATGGCGTGGTGGCTCAACAGCCGCCTGTACTCCACGCAGACAGAGATCGCGCAGCGCCTGCAGACGGCGACGATCAATTCCATTGAAGCCAAGACCCTGACCAAGCAGGCCAGCGATACGGTGCGCGACCTGACCGCACGCATTGCCGTGCTCGAATCGCGTCAGCAAGACTTTGCCGCACAGCGGCAGGCGCTGGAAACCTTGTATGAAGACTTTTCCAAGAGCCGAGATCAGGCGCGGCTGTCCGAAACCGGGCAGCTCATCGCCCTGGCGCAACAGCAGGCGCAGCTCATCGGCAATGTGCAACCGCTGATTGCCACGCTGCAGAGTGCCGACGCGCGGCTGGCGCGTTCCCCCAATCCCAAGGCGCAGATCCTGCGCCGCGCGGTGCAGGCAGACCTCACCCATCTACGCAGCGCCGTCACGCCCGACATCACCGCCGCTGCGCACAAGCTCAACGATCTTGCCGCGCTGGTGGATGAGTTGCGCTTGGTGTCATCCGCAGCACCGCTGCAGAGCAGCCGAGAATTCGCGCCGAAGCCTGAGCGGGCGGCTTCGGCGGTGGCGGCCGGTCCGAGCTGGGCGCCCTGGCTGGGCGACTGGTTCGAGCGTTTTCGCAAGGCTCTAGTCCAGTTGTTCGGCATCACCCGAGTAGGTTCGCGCGATGCCTTGCTCGCCTCGCCGCAGCAAACCGAGTTCCTGCGTGAAAACCTCAAGCTGCGCATCCTCAATGCCCGGCTCGACCTGCTCTCGCGCAATGCAGTGGCCTATCGCAGCGACATGCACGGCATCAGCGAGGCGCTGAACACCTATTTTGACAAGCGGCAGCCGCGCATGGTGCAGGCGCGCTCACTGGCGCGCCAGGCCGAGCAGCTCGATTTGTCGGCCAATCCGGCGGCCAATCTGGAGTCGCTCGCCGTCCTCTCCACTCTGGACACCGGAGCGCCCTGATGCGCTGGCTCGTGTGGGTGCTGATTCTGGCGGCGGCCGCTGTGCTGCTGGCGCTGGGTTCGACGCTGAACTCCGGCAATGTCGCCGTGCTGCTGCCGCCGTGGCGGGTCGACGTGTCGCTGAACTTCGCCGTGCTGCTGGTGCTGCTGGGGTTTGCCGTGTTGTATCTGGTGCTGCGCGGGTTGTCGCTGCTGTTCGGCATGCCGCGTGCTGCAGCCGAGTTCAGGGCGCGTCGGCGCATGCGACTTGCCGCGCAGGCCCTGCACAACGGCATGTCCGATTACTTTGGCGGGCGTTTTCGCCGCGCTGAGCGTGCGGCACAACGCGCCGCCGAATTTGCAGATTTCGCTCCGGCCGCATTGATGACCGCGGCGCAATCGGCGCAGCAACTCCAGGCCTACGAAAGGCGTGATGCTTATCTCGCCGAACTGCCGCAACAGGCGCGCAACGCCGCCGTGTTGCTCCAGGCGCAATGGCAGCTCGATTCGAAACAGCCGCGCGAAGCGCTTTCCTTGCTCCACGCGTTGCCAGCCGGTGTGCGGCGACGCACGCACGCCCTGCGCATCGAACTGCAGGCCGCGCGCAAGATCAACGACCACGCTGATGTGCTGCGTCTGGCGCGGACCCTGCTCAAACATGGCGCCCTCCACCCCGCAGCGGCGCAGGCGATGTTGCATACGGCCGCCACGGGCCTGCTGCGTCAGGCGGGGGACGATCCGCAGGCCCTGCGAAGCACATGGAATAAATTGACCGCACAAGAGCGCACCGAACCGGCCCTCGTGGTCGCGGCGGCGCGCGGGTTTGCCGCTGCGGGCGCGATGGACGAGGCGCGGCAATTGCTCATCGCAGCACTCAACCGACAGCAAGCCGAGCCCGGCCTGTTCATGCCGACCTTGCGCGGCATGCTGCTGGGCATTGACGCCGGTTTCGTCGCCCAGAGCGAGCAGTGGCTGGGGCGTTGGCCGCAGGAGGCGCAAGCCTTGTTTCTCGCCGGGGCGGCCTGCGCCGAATTGCAACTCTGGGGCAAGGCGCAGCAGCATCTGCAAAAAGCCATCCAGGCATGCGGCGAGGACGAGCGGCGGCTGCGTGGGCAAATTCACGCCGCATTGGCGCAATTGCTCGAAAGCATTGAGCGCGAGGACCAGGCGCAGCGTCATTGGCGCGCCGCCGCTGTGGACCTGGCTGCCATTGATTCGTCGAACAAGACCCAATAACCGCCGTGGCCCCTGTGCTGCGCGGCACCTCAAAGGCTGGAAAAACGCATGAGCTATCACACCATTGACCAGGTGATCGGCAACACCCCCCTGGTGCAATTGCAGCGCATTCCGGGAGCCGACAACATCCGGCGCGGCAATGTCATTCTGGGCAAGCTTGAAGGCAATAATCCGGCGGGGTCGGTGAAGGACCGCGCGGCGCTGTCGATGATCCGCCGTGCGCAGGAACGCGGCGAAATCAAGCCTGGCGACACGCTGATCGAAGCAACGTCGGGCAATACCGGCATCGCGTTGGCGATGGCCGCGGCCATCCTCGGGTACCGCATGATTCTGATCATGCCGGAGAACCTCAGCATCGAGCGTGCGCAGACCATGAAAGCCTTTGGCGCCGAGCTGCTGCTCACTCCCAAGACCGGCGGCATGGAATACGCCCGGGATCTGGCCGAGCAGATGCAGGCCGAAGGCAAGGGCCGGATGCTCGACCAGTTTGCCAATGCCGACAATCCGCGCGCCCATTTTGAGACCACCGGCCCCGAGATCTGGCGCGACACCGGCGGACGTATCACCCATTTCATCAGCGCCATGGGGACGACCGGCACCATCACCGGCGTGTCGCATTACCTCAAGGAACAGAACGCGGCGGTGCAGATCATCGGCGCGCAGCCGGAGGAAGGATCAAGCATTCCAGGCATCCGGAAATGGCCGGAGGAATATCTTCCAAAAATCTATGAGCCGCAGCGGGTGGACCGGTTGGAGTATGTGAGCCAGACCGCCGCCGAGAACATGGCGCGCAAGCTCGCCCGTGAAGAGGGGCTGTTCTGCGGCATCAGCGCGGCCGGCGCCTGCGAGGTGGCGCTGCGCATCGCCCGTGAAGTGGAAAACGCCACCATCGTGTTCGTCGTCTGCGACCGTGGTGACCGCTACCTGAGCACCGGCGTGTTCCCGGCCTGAGGCGCCCAGCCCGGCCGGATCGATTCTGTTGAGCGAACGGCCTCGATCCGTCGCGGCCGACATTGCGCTCTATCGCGCCAATGCGCGCTGCGAGTGTGCTCACTCGCCCAGAATCAACTTGGTCGCCAGGCTCCACATGGTCAGCCCGATCAGGGCTTCGAGTACCTTCCAGGTGATCGGCCGGGCGAACAAGGGGCGCAATAGTCGCGCTCCATAACCCAGGCTGAAAAAGAACACGAACGAGGCGGACGCCGCACCGACACCGAACGCCAGTGCATGACCCGCGAACTGCGTCGATACCGAACCGAGCAACACCACCGTGTCCAGATAGACATGCGGGTTGAGAAACGTGAAGGCGAGTGTCGTGGCAAGCGTTTGCCATAGGGAGCGGGGCGCTGCACTTCCCGGCGTCAGCACGGCGGACGAGCGTAGTGCGGCGCGAAAACTCCGCGCCCCGTACCAGAGCAGGAACGCCGCGCCTGCATACCGGCTGACCGTGGTGAGCCAGGGCGCGCGTGCCACCAGCACATGAAAGCCGGAAATCCCCACACTGATGAGCAGCGCATCGGAAAGCGCGCACACCAGCACCACCCAGAACACGTGCTCGCCCTTCAGCCCCTGTTTGAGGACGAAGGCGTTTTGCGCACCGATGGCGAGAATGAGCGAGAGGCCGAGGAGAAAACCGGAGGTGTAGGCGTGCATGGGGCGAGCTGGTTTCAGCGGGGCTTCAGACGAAGGCACGTATTTTGCGTGAGCAGGACACGCGGATTGACGCGAGGTGCATCGTCCCGGTGCAAGACGCCGCTATGGTGTGTTGTTTGCAACGCCGAAAGCCGGCACGAATTCTGGAGAGGATGATGAGCATGATCCACCTGATCGGGGGGGAAAAAGGCGGGGTCGGCAAATCGCTGATGGCTCGTCTGCTGGCCCAGTATTGCATTGACCACGACCTGCCCTTTCTCGGCTTCGACTCCGACAAATCGCATGGCGCCCTGCTGCGCTTCTACGCCGATTACGCCTCGCCCGTGATTGTTGATCGCTACGAGAGTCTCGACCGCATCGTCGAGGCGGCCAGCGCCGAGCCGGGGCGCCGGGTGCTCGTCGATCTGGCCGCGCAAACCCAGGCCGCGCTGGTGCAGTGGATGGACGACTCCGGTCTGCTCGAACTCGCTCCGGAACTCGGTTTGAGCATCCGCTACTGGCATGTGATGGACTCGGGGCGCGACTCCGTCGATCTGCTGCGCACGCTGCTCGACCGCTTCGGCCGCCGTCTCGACATCGTGCTGGTGCTCAACCAGTTGCGCGGCGACGACTTCGGCATCCTCGAACAGTCGGGGCAGAAACAGCGCGCGCTGGACCTCGGCGCCCGCATCATGCCGCTCAAACGGCTGCACGAGGCCGCCATGATCAAGATCGACGCCGCAAGCAGCAGCTTCTGGGCCGCCACGCACAGCGGCGCTGCACACGACATGGGTATTCTGGAGCGGCAGCGGGTGAAAACCTGGCTGAAAAGCGCCTATCAGGAGATCGATGCGCTGGGTGTTTGAGTGGCCACCCCAAGGTTCTGCAGGATGCCGCATTCCGCCACAGGGCGAGACGCTGCGCGCCGCACCGGCGGTTCGCCTCAATTCCGGCGCCTGCGGCCAGATCGCCGATACGCTTGGTTGACCTCGACAAAATCAGGGCTTTGCAGTGCAGGTCTTGACCCTGGAGTGGCTCCAGGCTGTGTAATGCAGCCTTGTACCGAATGAGGAGAGCGCCAATGCCCGGCTGCTGCGACGACGACCACTGCGCTTCCAGCGCGAACGCCAACGCCACGCGTGCCGCCAGCCCGGCGTGGCGGCGCGTGCTGTGGATCGCCCTGCTCATCAACGCCGCAATGTTTGGTGTTGAAGTGTTTGGCGGCTTGCAGGCGCATTCCGCATCTTTGCTCGCCGACGCGCTGGATTTCGCCGCGGACGCCGCCAACTATGGCCTCTCACTGGCCGTGCTGGGCATGGCGCTGCTCTGGCGCTCGCGCGCGGCATGGATCAAGGGTGCGTCGCTGCTGACCTTCGGCGTGTTCGTGTTGGCGCGGGCGATGTGGGGTGTGTGGGCGGGCCAGCCGCCGCAGGCCATGACCATGGGTGCCATCGCCGTCGCCGCCATGCTCTCCAATGGCATCGTTGCCGCGCTGCTCTATGCCTGGCGCGACGGCGACGCGAATATGCGCTCGGTCTGGCTATGCACCCGCAACGACGTGCTGGGCAACGTCGCGGTGCTGCTGGCGGCGGTCGGCGTGCTCGGCACCGGCACGCGCTGGCCGGACCTGCTGGTGGCCATCATCATGGCCGCTCTGGGGATCAGCGCGGGATGGAAAGTAATGTGCCTGGCGCGGGCGGAATTGCGCGGGCACGTGCATCCCCACGCGCCGCAGGGCGAGCAGGTTTACTGAAATTCCAGATACGCGCGGTAGATGTTCTTCTTGTCGATGCCCTCGAAGTTGTCGAGTTTGCGGAAGGCCGCGGGCGTGGCGGCATGCACGCGTTGCACCGTCTTTTCCAGATCGTCCATGTTCCGTGCCGCGGGTTGGACTTGCTGCACCAGCCAGTCGAGATAGTCGCCGGTCTGCGCCTGGGCTTGCGCCAACGAGCAGGGTTTGCCGTGGCCGGGGACGATGATCTCCGGCTTGAGGGTCGCGGCAAAGGTCTTGAAGGTCCGCGCCCACTGATCGACGCGGCTGCCGTTGTCCAGTACGCCGAGCATGCGGTCGGCAAACACCAGATCGCCGCTGAAGGCGATGCGCTGCTTGGGCAACCACACCACGGCATCGCCGGGGAAGTGGCCGACGCCGAAGTGCCGCAGTTCCAGATCCACTCCGCCGAGGGTGAGTCTGGCCTCGTTCCCGCGCAATGGGTCAGGACTGCTCATCGGCACGGTGCCTGCGGCCTTCTCGCCCAGAAGCATTTTCAGCCCTTGCAGTTCCTGCGCGGCGTTTGCCTGCTGCGTCTTGACCGTACTGTCCAGGGCGATGATCTTCGCGCCCTTTGCGGCGAAGGTGGCGTTGCCCAGCCAGCGGTGGTCCTGGCTGCCGGTGTTGATCACCCAGCGCACCGGTTTGGGCGTGATGGTGTGCAGAGCGGTTTCAATCAGGTCGGCACCGGCCTTGGTCGCGCCGCTGTCGATCAGCACCACGCCTTCAGGGGTGACGATGGCGCCGAATGTGGCGTTGTCACCGTCGTTGGCCGCGTCGCGTTGTCCCAGCGGCCCGACCAGGGCGTAGATGTTGTCGGCAACCCTGACGGGTTCCAGTACGGCGGCCTGAGCCGCAAAGGCACAAGCCGCCAAGGCTGCTGCAGTGAGTGCTTTGACAGTGGCATTGATCATGTTGGATCTCCCTGGGCGTGTCGCTATTTGAGCGTGTAGGCGGTATGGCAGGCGACGCAGTTTTCAGTCACCTTGGCCAGCGCCGCCAGCGC
>JBAUTC010000432.1:0-4097 GCA_049582025.1 Thiomonas sp. | reverse complement strand
TCGAAGCAAAAGAGCAATTTCTAGTCGGCGTGACCGTCGGAGCGCATGGCACACGCGTCGAACGTAACGACAAGTGCCCTGAATATCTGCATTTATAAATCATAAACGGCCGCTGCTCGGCCAGAGCAGGCGTTGGAGCTGGCTCGTGGCAATGACCGCTGTGCCGTGGCCTGCGGTGGCCGGCGGCATCGGGCCCGCGGGCGTCAGGCTCCTGCGGCCGCGAACTTACGTGCTCACCTCTAACCAGCCGTGCGCATTTTCGGAGAAAATAGATCCACCAGATTTGGGGCCTCTCCGCTCAACGAATAGGCCCCAAAACCTATGGCTACAACAATGCCAAATACCAGTAATGTCGCACTGGCCGCACGGGGAATAAATCGAACTTGCAGCCAGTCCGCGATGGGCGAGAGCGCATAGCCAAATAAAATGCCGACCTCCACCCTGGACGGGCTGTTTCCCAATGTAGTTCCAGGCAGGACTGGCTTGCTGCTCTGCGAAGTCAAGAACTGCAGGCAGGCATTCGCCCCAGGACGCAGGTAGGGATGTCTACTTCAGTTGGTGGCATGCCAACCTACAGAGGATGCGGACATAAGGATGCGATGGAATCAAAATAGCCAAACTGCGCCATCGCATCCTTTGTCCTAAGGCATTGCCTCAAACACAGGCTGTGCCTTGTACAGATCAGAATTGGTGACGGATGCCCAGAGCGAATCCGCTGGAGGAAGCCCCCCCCATCGCACCAGAGCCGGCAATCGTTGCATCGCCCACATACTGATCGACATTGGCGTCGTTGCTGATATGCGCGTAGGAGGCGTAGAGATTGGTCTGCTTGGACAGCGTGTACGTGTAGCCGATTGCAACTTGCTTGACCTGAGAGTTAGCCAGATTGCTGTCCTTACGCTCGCCGAAAGACGCGAGAACTGAACCGGAACCCACGGGTACAGTCAAACCCAAATTCCAGATTTTAAGGTCAGGATTTTGACCGCCACCGACCATGGCCGCGCCATCGCCAAACTTTTCTTGCGCGTAGTAGGCTGTTACTTTCGCAACACCGAAATCATAGCCGCCATAGATATTCAGCAGCTTGTTGGTGAAGTAGCCACCCAATGGAGTGATGGCGCGTCCAGTCGAATCCAGCATCAGGGCTGAAGTTGGAATCGCGGACGTTGCCGTGAAATTATGGTTCAGGTAGCTGCCGCCAGCAGAGATCGGCCCATTGTTATACGTTAAAACCACGTTATATCCACGGCCATTCGCATTGTTGCCTGGTTGGGCACCGAAAGCATAGGCTAGCGTGCCCTGGAAACCTGAAAAATTCGGCGTAATATAAGCAGCGACTTGAGACGCACGGACATAGTCGAGGGCGCCCGGATCCAGATTGGTGATCGACCCGTTCAAGCCTGCGCCAAACGGGTCTGCCGTTGCCGCGAGCGTGAAATAGCCGGTATACACGCGGCCCAGCGCTAGGGTTCCGAAACCGCCCTTCAGTCCAACCATGCTGGTGCGGCCCATGAAAGTCGAGCCGCTGGTGCAATAGCTGCCTCCGGCTTGATTTTGCGCGCCTTGGCCAGCACCACCGAATGCGCTAGCGTTGTTACCGTTGGCGCAGAAGCCGGTTTCAGCCTGGAAAAATGCACTCAGCCCTCCGCCCAAGTCTTCCGAGCCCTTGACCCCAATGCGCGATCCGGACTGGATACCTGAGCCCAAGCGGTTGACAGTCGTGTTGTCGTAGCTCAAATGCTGGACACCAAGATCGATAATGCCGTATAGCTGCACATTGTCCTGGGCCATGGCAGCTCCAGCGAAGGTGCCAAACACAGCGAGCGCTAAGAGTGATTTTTTCATTTGCATGTCTCCAATAGGAAGGGGGTGCGGCTTGCTGACTCTGCATCGACAAACTCATGCTCCATGTGGAGAAGTGGTGCAGACATAAACCGCCCGGCGGGCTGCATACAAGGGCAGCTACCGGTTTCATTGCACCAAAAGGAAGTGTGGCAGGCAAATTTTTTATGGCAACGGCACGTAACAACCAAAGACATAATGTCTTTAGCCTTCCGATATTCCGCAGTGCAACATAAATGAGAGTCTCAGCGACCTTCTTAAGCGTAATAAACGCTTTGATTTTGATCTTAGTGATTGTCTGCATAACCCACGCTGGCGCGGGAGTTGACGCGTTTGATATCAAATCGTGGCGTTTCTGGCTCGCGAGGTTCGTTTTGCGGCCGATTTCGCCATTAATGACACCCACGGCCATCAGTTGGGGCACGTCTTACGCAGCAGTCGAGAGTATTGGCGACAGAAGGGGCTCTGAAGAATGAGCGGAGCATGTGGAGCACCTTCTGCGGTTTGGCGAGTTGCTCCTCGATCTTGTCGCGGAGTTCTTGCCCTTGCACAAAGGATGTCTGGCCGTGCTCGTGCGCTTGACATGGCTCCAGACCAATTCGTCGGGATTCAAGTTCGGCGCATAGGCGGGCGGGGCGTGCAGGGTCAGGCGGCCCTCGGTGGAGGCGACATACTGCTTGACTAACGCCGTCTTGTGGCAGGCTCTCCTTGAGTGAACTGTTCCGGCTTCACCGCGAAGCGCACCACAAGCAATGGAAGGATTGGGATCGAGTGGTCAAAAGTGAATTCTTACCGCTGGAGCGGATGGTGTTGGACGTCATCGGCAACCCTCCATTGGAGATGATTTGCACCGCAGTGGTCGACAGAAGGCGTCCAGCCGTAACCCGCTCGTGAAGGTTCGCAATGTCTTCGTTCACGAAATGTCCCAAAAAAGTCTAACGATCGAGATCAGGCCGCGGCTCGTCAGGGCCGTCGTGCCTGCGGCGAACTGTTACGCACGACGCAAGATGAAAAAGAACGGCTTCTTCATGCCTTTCCGATCCATGATGCCGAATACGGAGTTTTCGTTGATCTGGCGGAACACGTCGTTGATTGGGAGCTGGTCGTAGATCATGGTTGCACTAGGCTTGCCCCGATAAGCCGTCATGCGCAGCCGGGCACGGGACTTTGAAGTCGTGAATAGCGGCATGGCGAGTTGAAATAGGCGGCCCGCTGCAGGTAACTTTGGCATAAGCATGCGGTCCGCCAGCCTCAGCAATGGTCCCATGAACACCGGGTTAACACAGGCGACATCACCTCGAAGTGTCGAGAAGACCAATGGATGCACGTCTTCTGGACTTTCAAATCGCTTGCCATACCAGTGATACGCCTCGAGCAGCCCATCCATTGGGTGGCTGGTTTGGAAGCCGTCTCCCGTCCACTTGCCGATCATGAAGTCGACTTCAACTGGCCCCAGTGAGTCAAAGATTTCCAATGCTTCCTCAGTCGTGGCGCGTCCTGCGTTCAACCTTTCAATGATGCTCATCTTGGTGGGACCTCCACGACCATATGGGGTTATGGCACCGAAGATTAACTGCGGACGCTGTGCATGCCAAGCTCTGAGTCGAATGTATCGACGGCTGCATACATATATTGCGTGCAGTCACATTAATGTATGCCCTACTGACGTGTTTCGATTGCAAGCGGGAGATAGAGATGCGCATGGAGAGTTGCGACTTCAGACGATTGCCACATTGCTGACCTTCATCTATTGCAAGCGTCCCGCGACCGCCCGCTTCGGCCGAGCTGCTGTCAGTGACCAGTCCTCGGCCTGACCTGCCGTTGGGCACGGATTGTGGCGACGGCCGCAATGACGTGGGTACCAGACGCTCATCCTGATGTGGTCAGTTGGTGCTGTTGCACTACGCTTGACCCCTTGATCCGCCATCACAGGCACTGCCAGGACATTTCGCATGTACGCCATCATCCTTCGCTACAAAGTTCCGTTGTCCGAGGTCGACGGGTATGTTGCTGCTCACCGCGTCTGGCTGAGCGAGCACTATGCCGCCGGCCACTTTCTGCTCTCCGGAGCGCAGCGCCCGCGCGTTGGCGGGTTCATCCTGGCCGCTGCAATGGAACGTGCCAAACTTGACGCCATTCTGGATGGCGATGCGTTCAAGAAGGCCGGCGTCGCCGACTACGAGGTCATCGACGTCGCTGCGACATCGACAAGCCCTGCGCTGGCGTTTCTCGCCGAGAAGCCATAGCGGCGCGCC
>JBAUTC010000431.1:0-2383 GCA_049582025.1 Thiomonas sp. | reverse complement strand
TGCACGTCATCCTGACCCACAAAGGCGCGCAGCTTTTTGTACAGCTCGTGGCAGAACGGGCAGTTCGGATCGAAAAAAATGAAGAGCGCACGCTTGCCTGACCCTTCGGCGACAAAGGTCGCCTTGCCGATGTTCTTCAGCACGCCCTCTGCCTGTTTGGCGCTTTGCGCATGGGCTGCGGGCCATGCGCAAAGCAACGGAGCCGCAGCCAGAGCGTGAAGAAGTTTGCGGCGATGAGACGAAGGTCGTTGCGGCATGCGGGACTCCCTGATGTGATGAACTTTCAACGTTATCAATAATGCCGCATCACTGACGATTCAGCACACAACCGGAACATGCCTCGCGCAGCTTGTCGCAACCGACGGACGGGACTGTCGTGCTGCAACCGCTTGAGGACTGCCACTGGCCGTTCAGGGCGCAAGGCGCTGCCGCTGCCAGTCTCCTTCCGGCTGCAGGGAATAAGCAAGGCGGTCATGCAGCCGCGACGGACGCCCCTGCCAGAACTCCCAGGCATCCGGCACGAGACGGTAGCCGCCCCAGTGCGGCGGACGCGGCGGGTTGATGCCGTAGCGCAAACCAAATTCCGCAGCGCGCTTGAGCAACGTGGTACGGCCCTCGATCGGCTCGCTCTGAGGCGAAGCCCAGGCGCCAATGCGTGAGGCCAATGGGCGACTGGCGAAGTAGGCGTCGGACTCTTCAGGGCTCACCTTCTCCACCCGGCCCTCAATGCGCACCACACGCTCCAACTCCACCCAGTGGAATTGCAGCGCGGCGAAGGCGTGCGCCTCCAGTTCGCGGCCCTTGCGGCTGTGATAGTTCGAGTACCAGACCACACCGCGCTCATCGACATGCTTGATCAGCACCACGCGGGTGGAAGGCCGGCCACCCGCACCCACCGTCGCCACGGTCATGGCGTTGGGCTCGGGCACTTGGGCGTCCATGGCCTGCTGCAGCCAATGCTCAAACTGCTTGAGCGGATCGGCGTCGGCATGGGCCTCGTCAAGCTCGGCGCGTTGATAGTCTTTGCGTAAATCAGAGAGCGGCTTCATGTTCGCAGTATAAAAATGACGCCATCATGGCGATTGATGTGACCGGCGTCACCGCGTTGTATCTAAACGTTTCAACATTGCGCCGAATCAACATCCGCTCCTCATCAAGCGCCCACAATTCCGTACCGTTTTCCTCAACTATTCAACATCATGTCCACCGCACAGACTCCCGAAACCGCCGAGCCGGTGCACGCCAGCAGTTGGTTGGCGCACTTTCCCATCACCCTGTTCGCCGCCGTCATGGGCTCTACTGGACTCGCCATCGCCTGGCACAAGTCGGCTCAGGTGCTTGCCATGCCGCACGGCATTGGCATCGGTCTGAGCTACATCACGCTGGCCTTGTTCGTCGTGCTGCTGCTGGGCTATGGAGCCAAGGTGGTGCGCTATCCAGATGCGATCAAGGAGGAATTCAATCATCCGGTGCGCATCAGTTTCTTCCCCGCCATTTCAATCAGTGCTTTGTTGCTATCCATATCCTTTTTGCACGTGCTGCCCGGTTTGTCCTGGGCGCTCTGGTGGGGCGGCATTGCGCTGCATCTGGTCTTCACCGTGGTCATCATGTCGTCCTGGATCCACCATTCGCACTACCAGATCCAGCACTCCACCCCGGCCTGGTTCATTCCCGTGGTAGGCAACATTCTGGTGCCGATTGCAGGCATGACGCACGGCTCCGCCGAAATTTCCTGGTTCTTCTTCAGCGTCGGCATCGTGTTCTGGATCGTGCTGTTGACCATCATGATGAACCGCTTCTTCTTCCACCCGCCGGTGCCCGCCAAGCTGCTGCCCACCTTGTTCATCCTGATCGCCCCCCCGGCTGTCGGTTTCCTGTCCTACCTGGCACTGGACGGCGGCGTTGTGGACAACTTCGCCCGCGTGCTGTTCTATGTGGCGCTGTTCACCACCCTGCTGCTGTTCTATCAAATTCCGCAGTTCCGCAAGGTGCCCTTCTTCATGTCATGGTGGGCATATTCCTTCCCGATGGCAGCCATCACCATCGCCACGCTCACCATGGGCAGCAAGATCGGCAACGGCTTCCTCATCGGCCTGGGCGGCACGCTGCTGGCGCTGACCACCACGCTCGTCGCCCTGCTCGTGGTATTCACGCTCAAAGCCATCATGGCAGGCAATGTGTTCATTCCGGAATAAGACGCTGACCGCGCGTCAAACTCCACGAGCAGTCCTCCCTATGAAAATGGTTCGGCCGGTCTGGCCGGTTCTCGGGGCGGATTCAACTGATCAATGCAACGGTCTGGCTGAACATCTCAGCCGGTGTTCTGTAGCCGAGAGTTTTCCTCGGCCTCTCATTCAATTGTCTCGCCATCGCGTTGAGCTTG
>JBAUTC010000430.1:0-4773 GCA_049582025.1 Thiomonas sp. | reverse complement strand
TTCGATAACTGCCTTGAACTGTTGCTGATGGCCGGCTATCCGCTGAGCCACGCCATGATGATGATGATTCCCGAAGCGTGGGAACAGCACACCCTGATGGATCCGCGCCGCCGCGCGTTCTACGAATATCACGCAGCGATGATGGAACCGTGGGACGGCCCCGCGGCCATCGCTTTCACCGACGGTCGCCAGATAGGCGCCACGCTTGACCGCAATGGCCTGCGCCCGGCGCGCTACATCGTCACCGATGATGATCTGGTGGTCATGGCGTCCGAGTCGGGCGTGTTGCCCATTTCCGAGAGCCGCATCGTCAAGAAGTGGCGTCTGCAGCCGGGCAAGATGTTCCTCATCGACATGGAAGCCGGGCGCATCATCGACGACAAGGAGATCAAGAGCCAGCTCGCCGCCGCGCGTCCCTATGGCCAATGGATTGAGAACCTGCGCATCTGTATCGACGACCTCGACCATCTTGGCCGTGCCGAGCCGTCGTCCATCGCCTTGCTCGACCGCCAGCAGGCCTTTGGCTACACCCAGGAGGACCTCAAGTTCCTGATGGCGCCGATGGCAGAGAAGGGCGAAGAGGCTGTCGGTTCGATGGGCAACGACGCCGCGCTGGCTGTGCTGTCCAACCGCGCCAAGCCGCTCTACAACTATTTCAGGCAGCTGTTCGCCCAGGTTACCAACCCGCCGATCGACTCCATTCGCGAGAACATGGTGATGTCGCTGGTGTCTTTCATCGGCCCGCGTCCAAACCTGCTGGATATCAATCAGGTCAACCCGCCGATGCGCCTGGAAGTCAGTCAACCTGTGCTCGATTACGACGACATGGCGCGGCTGCGCTCGATCGGCCAGCACACCGGGGGCAAGTTCCGCAGCTATGAAATCGACATCTGCTATCCCGTGGCCTGGGGCCAGGAAGGCATCGAGGCGCGCATTGCGTCCATCTGCGCCGAAGCAGTGGATGCGCTCAAAAGCGGGCACAACATCCTCATCATCACCGACCGCAGCATGAGCGCCGAGCGCGTGGCGATTCCAGCGCTGCTGGCCATGAGCGCCGTGCATCAGCACCTCACCGCCCACGGCCTGCGCACGCAAACCGGGCTGGTGGTCGAAACCGGCAGTGCGCGCGAAACCCACCATTTCGCCGTGCTTGCGGGATATGGCGCCGAGGCGGTCCACCCCTATCTGGCACTCGACACCATTGCCGAGATGGCCAAAGACCTGCCAGGCGATCTCAGCGCCGAAAAGGCGATTTACAACTACATCAAGGCCATTGGGAAGGGCATGCAGAAGGTGATGTCCAAGATGGGCATTTCCACCTACATGAGCTACTGTGGGGCGCAGATCTTCGAGGCCGTGGGCCTGTCGCGCGAACTGGTGGACAAATACTTCACCGGCACCTCCACGCAGGTCGAAGGCATCGGTGTGTTCGAGGTCGGGCAGGAGGCGCTGCGCATGCACCACGACGCCTTCGGCGACTCGCCGGTACTGGCCACCATGCTCGACGCTGGTGGCGATTACGCCTGGCGCACCCGCGGTGAAGAACATATGTGGACGCCGGACGCCATTGCCAAGCTGCAGCACTCCACGCGTGCCAACAACTACAACACCTACAAGGAATACGCCCAGCTCATCAACGATCAGTCGCGTCGCATGCTCACCCTGCGAGGACTGTTCGAGTTCAAGATTGACCCTACCAAGGCCATCGCCATCGATGAGGTGGAGCCTGCTGCGGAGATCGTCAAGCGCTTTGCTACCGGAGCCATGTCGCTGGGCTCCATCTCCACTGAAGCGCACGCCACTCTGGCCGTGGCGATGAACCGCATCGGCGGCAAGAGCAATACCGGCGAGGGCGGCGAAGACCCGCTGCGCTATCGCGCGGAAATGCGCACCGGGTCCGCGGGCATCCAGGACGGCGACACCATCGGCAGCGTACTTGGGGCCGAACGCATCGTCAGCGACATTCCGCTCAAAGGCGGCGACTCGTTGCGTTCCAGAATCAAGCAGGTTGCTTCGGGCCGTTTCGGCGTCACCGCCGAATACCTGTCGTCAGCCGACCAGATCCAGATCAAGATGGCACAGGGCGCCAAACCTGGCGAGGGCGGGCAACTGCCGGGCGGCAAGGTGTCCGAATACATCGGCATGCTGCGTTATTCGGTGCCAGGTGTGGGGCTCATCTCCCCGCCGCCGCACCACGACATCTATTCCATCGAAGACCTGGCCCAGCTCATTCACGACCTGAAGAACGCCAACTCCCGCGCCTCCATCAGTGTCAAGCTGGTGTCCGAATCCGGCGTCGGCACGGTGGCTACAGGCGTGGCCAAGGCCAAGGCCGACCATGTGGTGATCGCCGGGCACGACGGCGGCACTGGCGCGTCGCCGCTGTCTTCCGTCAAGCACGCGGGTTCCGCCTGGGAAATCGGCCTGGCCGAAACCCAGCAGACCCTGGTGCTCAACCGCTTGAGGAGCCGCATCCGCGTGCAGGTGGACGGTCAGATCAAGACCGGGCGCGACGTGGTGATCGGCGCGCTGCTCGGAGCCGATGAATTCGGCTTCGCCACCGCTCCGCTGGTGGTCGAAGGCTGCATCATGATGCGCAAGTGCCACCTCAATACCTGCCCGGTGGGTGTGGCCACGCAAGACCCGGCGCTGCGCAAGAAGTTCTCGGGCAAGCCCGAGCATGTGGTGAACTACTTCTTCTTCATCGCCGAGGAGGTGCGCTCCATCATGGCTCAGCTCGGGGTGAGCAAGTTCGACGATCTGGTCGGTCGCTCCGACCTGCTGGACGCGCGTCGTGGGATCGACCACTGGAAGGCGCGCGGACTCGATTTCTCCCGCGTGTTCCACCAGCCGGACGTGCCCTCCGATGTGCCACGTCGCCAGGTCGAAGAGCAGGATCATGGCCTCGCCAAGGCCCTCGACCACAAGTTGATCGAGCGCGCCCGGCCTGCACTGGAGCGCGGTGAGAAGGTGCAGTTCATCCAGAATGCGCGCAACGTCAACCGGACCGTGGGCGCCATGCTCTCAGGCGAAGTGGCGCGGCGCTACGGCCATGAAGGATTGCCCGACGACACCATCCACATCCAGATGGAAGGCACGGGCGGCCAGAGTTTCGGGGCCTTCCTCGCACGCGGCATCACCATGTATCTCATCGGCGAAGCCAACGACTACACCGGCAAGGGCCTGTCGGGCGGACGCATCGTCGTGCGCCCCAGCCTTGACTTCCGTGGAGACGCACCAGCCAACATCATCGTCGGCAACACCGTGCTCTATGGCGCCATCGAAGGTGAGGCCTTCTTCCGCGGTGTCGCGGGCGAGCGCTTTGCCGTGCGCAATTCCGGCGCGACCACCGTTGTCGAAGGCACGGGCGACCATGGATGCGAATACATGACCGGCGGTACCGTGCTCGTTCTGGGCGAGACCGGGCGCAACTTCGCTGCGGGCATGAGTGGCGGCATCGCCTATGTGTACGACGTGGACGGCCTGTTCGCCAAACGCTGCAACACCTCCATGGTGGCGCTCGACAAGGTGCTGCCCGCTACCGAGCAGAAGGCGCAGATACCCCAGGCCCTGTGGCATCGCGACCAGACCGACGAGGCCCAGCTGCGCAAGCTACTGCAAGACCAGCTGCGCTGGACCGGCTCGTTGCGTGCCCGGGAACTGCTCGATACCTGGGAAACCGCGCGCGGACGCTTCGTCAAGGTGTTCCCGCACGAGTACAAGCGCGCCCTGGGCGAAATGGCCGCCAAGCGCGAGGCGCAGGCCGCTACGGAAAAAGCCAAGGCCCCGGCAGGTGCCAGCGTGCCAGCGAAATAGGCGCAGCCGAACAGCAAACGAACCAGCGCCGAACGATTAAGGACAGATCATGGGAAAAGTCACCGGATTCATGGAATTTGAACGGCAGGAAGAGCAGTACGAGCCGCCCGCCGCCCGCCTCAAGCACTGGAAGGAGTTCGTGCACGAACTGCCTGACGACAGGGCCAAGACACAGGCCGGGCGCTGCATGGACTGCGGCATTCCGTTCTGCAACAACGGCTGCCCGGTCAACAACATCATCCCCGACTTCAACGATCTGGTGTGGTCTGGGGCCTGGCGCCAGGCACTTGACGTACTGCACGCTACCAACAACTTTCCCGAGTTCACCGGCCGCATCTGCCCCGCGCCGTGCGAGGCTGCCTGCACCCTGGGCATCAACGAGGCGCCCGTGGGCATCAAGTCCATCGAGCACGCCATCATCGATCGCGGCTGGAACGAAGGCTGGGTGCACCCGCAGCCGCCCGCGCACAAGACCGGCAAGAAGATCGCCGTTGTCGGCTCCGGCCCGTCCGGTTTGGCGGCAGCGCAGCAACTCGCCCGCGCGGGGCATGACGTCACCGTGTTCGAGAAGAACGACCGTGTCGGCGGCCTGTTGCGTTACGGCATTCCCGACTTCAAGATGGAAAAGAGTCACATCGACCGCCGCATCGAACAGATGCAGGCCGAAGGCGTGAGCTTCCGCACCAGCGTGCTGGTGGCCGAACTGCCGAAAGACGGGCCCGGCGCGACCGTGACCAACTGGGCCAAGGACGTCATCAGTCCCGCGCAACTCCAGGACGAATTCGACGCGGTGCTGCTGACCGGTGGGGCTGAAGTCCCCCGCGATCTGCCGGTGCCCGGCCGTGAACTCGACGGCATCCATTTCGCCATGGAATTTCTGCCGCTGCAGAACAAGGTCAACGCCGGTGACAAGCTGAAAAACCAGATCATGGCCACGGGCAAGCATGTTGTGGTGAT
>JBAUTC010000429.1:0-2210 GCA_049582025.1 Thiomonas sp. | reverse complement strand
GGCGTCGGCCGTGGACTCCACGGGGGGAGACCGCAGCTGGGGCGGGCGCGGCGGTGGCCGTTCCTTCTCGGGCTGCGGGTCACGCCGCACAGGACGCAGGTCCAACGGCACGGCGAGCCGTCGGCCGCAGTGCGTGAGCATCCAGCGGAATCCGGGCGGCAAATCCGGCGCATCACCAGGAACGGTGCGCATGGTGGCCTCCGTGCGGTTGGGCTCCGGGCGGCCCGGCCAGGCGATCGAGGCGGATGCAGGAAGTGGAAACGGTGCGGTGCATGACAGGACTCCTTGGGGTGGATGCGGAGCCTGTCCAGAAGAACGAAGCCCCGCGGTGGGCGGGGCTTCGTGTGGGAAGGTCGACGCTAGACGCTACGGTCGGTCCTTGCAGCCACGCGGCCCCTCAAGCGGGCGCACGCAAATGCGCTCGTTCGAGTAGGTGTTGACGGTCAAGAAATGCATGGCGGTGGAGCGGTTCAGGTCGTGCTCGGGTGTGTTGGCCGGGTTGGCAGGGCTCACCAAAATCGGTAGCGCTGGAGGCATTGTGACGACTGCACATCAGTCGCGCAAGAGCACACGTGGCGTCGGCGCGACGGCTCAGTTCTGCCGTAAGCTATTGAAACGACATGATGTTTTCGCGAAACAACGTGCCTGCGAAACCACTTGGGTGCGTACTCGCCTCACGTGCGGCCGCGATCCGTTTCGCGCTTGATCCAACAAACGCCAGCAGCAAATCACTCGCGTTTAGAGATACGCATGAAGCATGCGCACGCGCATTGCGTCTCCGCGGTCAGCGACTTGGTACAGACGGCGCTGAGACGCCGGCACTCCACTCCATATGCGCCGTCATGGCGCCGTCCATCGCGCGGCTCACCTTTAGGCCCTCCCCCACATGTGCACACTCATCCTCGCATCGCTAGTCACCACATTCCTTTTGGCTGGCTGCGCATCCACCAAGGATGAAATCACTGGCTCGCGGCTCAAAGGGTCACTATGCCAAACAGGAGCGCCCTCAGTTTCAACGCTGGTCTACTGGAGTACCAAATGGCGTCCCGACCAAAAGGAGCCGGCGCTGCGCGAAGCGGCCGCCCTGCGCGGAATTCAGGACTTCCTTCGCCACTCAGGCTGCCTGTCGGTTGTGGCGGTCAATCATCTCGCGCCCGCGCAGGTGCCTGCGTCAGACGATGGACTCATCCGCTTGGCATCAAGCTCAAACCCAAGGCCGGAACGCGTTCTACTCATTGTCGTGCGAGAGCTGGGCCCAAGACTCATCGTGGGACTGCCCGTCGGCGTGGAAGGCGGCACTGAAGTCCTCGTTGATGTGCGCGTCCTTGATACGACGACCTCAAAGTCTTTGGCCAATACGCAAACCTTGTGGAGAAACGGCGGTACATTTGTAATTAAAGGGGTGAAGACACTCGACCACGACATGAGTGCAGCCTTGGCCGCCACACTCTTGTTCGATCAGGCCGCCCGGTGAGCAAGGCGCTTGGCCAGCGGACGGAGAAGCGCGCCGTCGGCGTACCTATCTCCGGATGGATGACCGATCACGCCATGGTGCGGCGATTGCCTTGCCGCGTATGCTTCCTCTTCCAGCCTGCTACCGGACCCATCCATGTGCGGCCGCTACGTTCTCAAGAGTGCCCCTCGCGCCATCCGCGCGCAGTTCGACATCGTGGATGAAGACTGGGGTGAGACCTCCCGAAGCGAGGAATGGCGCCCGCGGTTCAATCTGGCACCGAGTCAGGTCGCACCGGTGGTGCGCCTGATCGACGACAAACGCCACATCGATCTGCTGCGCTGGGGTCTGATTCCGTCCTGGGCAGAAGATCCGAGCATCAGCATGAAGCTGATCAATGCCCGCAGTGAGACGGCGGCGACGAAGCCGGCGTTTCGCGCTGCGTTCCGGTCCCACCGATGCATCGTGCCGGCGGACGGTTTCTATGAATGGCAGCACCTCGCCTCGGGCAAGCAGCCCTTCTACATCCACCGCAAGGACGGGCAACTTCTCGCCATGGCGGGCCTGTGGGAACACTGGACGCCCCCGGGGACGCAAGACTCCGTTGAGACCTTCACCATCCTGACGACAGAGGCGAACGACTGGATGCGGCAGATCCATGACCGCATGCCGCTGGCCCTTGAAGGCGATGAGGTTGGAACGTGGCTCAATCCGGAGACAAAGACCGAGGACTTGCAGCGGCTGATGCGCCCGCTTG
>JBAUTC010000428.1:0-1899 GCA_049582025.1 Thiomonas sp. | reverse complement strand
TTGCCCACCAGCGCGGCGGCAGCGGCATCGGTGAGCGCCGCGCTGTTGCCGCCCGTCTGCACCCCGCCGGGGTAGACGGTGCGCAGACCGCCCAGCACCTCAAGCGCGGTCGGACGCGGATGGGTATCGCGGTCGGCCACCTTCACCTTGCCGGCCAGGCGGATGCCGCGCGGTTTGTAGCCCTCGGCCTCGAAGGCCTCGCTCTGCACCGGCACGATTTCGCCGTCGAACCAGCCGCTGGCCTGCGCCTCCACCGCGCGGGCGAAGGAGCGTGCCGCGAAGGCGTCGACCGCCTCGCGGGCGATGCCGTAGCGCTGGGCCAGATTCTCGGCGGTCTGGATCATGGAGATGCCTGCCGCAGGATCGGTGAGCGCCTCCCACATGTAGTCCTTGAAGCCCACCGGCGCACCCAGGCGGAAGCCGCCGCGATGGTCGAAGGCGGCGATGGGGTTGCGGGTCATCGACTCGGTGCCGACCACCAGCGCCAGCCCGCTGCCGCCCGACAGCTCCATGCCGGCCTGGCGGAACAGCTCGAAGCCGGTGCCGCAGATGCGCTGCACCATCAACGCTGGCCGGTCGACGGGCACCCCGGAATACAGGCCGATGTGGCGCGGCACGTAGAACTGGTCGAAGCCGCCAGGCGCCATATTTCCGGCCAGCACCGTGTCCACCGACTCGGGCGACACGCCCGTGCGTGCAAACAGTTCGCGCGCGGCCTTGATGCCGAGGTCAATGGGATTGGCGTCAGCGAAGGCGCCCATGTAATCCACCTGCGGCGTGCGCAGGCCGTCCAGCATGTAGACGTCGTCGAATGCCTTGAACAGTCCGCTCACGGGTTCGTCCTCCCCGCCGAGTCGTCGGAGTGGCCGGGCGGCTCGCTGGTGCCCGCTTTCCCCACCTTGGCTGCGCGCTTTTCCAGGAAGGCGCGCACACGCTCCTTCGCTGCCTCGTCACCCTGCGCGATGGACGACATCAGCTCTTCCATGAACAGGCCCTCCGCCGGCGCCAGCTCGGCGATGCGCGGCAGCGCCTGCGTGACCGCATAGTTCGACAGCGGGGCGTTGCGCGCGATGCGTTCGGCCAGCTCAACCGCCTTGGCCAGCCCGGCGCCATCGTCCACCAGATAGTTGCTCAGACCGCAGGCCTGGCCCTCGTCGGCGTCGAACACCCGGCCGGCGAGCATCATGTCGGTCATGCGCGCCACGCCGATCAGCCGCGGAATGCGCACCGACCCGCCGCCGCCGACGAAGATGCCGCGCTGCCCTTCCGGCAAGGCGTAGAAGGTGCTGCGCTCGGCCACGCGCAGGTGCGTGGCGGCGGCCAGTTCCAGCCCGCCGCCGACCACCGCGCCATGCAGCACCGACAGCACCGGCACCGGGCCGTACTGGATGGCGTCGAATGCCGTGTGCCAGGCGCGCGAATGCTGCATGCCCTCCACCACATTGCGCTCGGAGACCTCGGACAGGTCGAGTCCGGCGCAGAAATGCTCGCCCTCCCCGCTGAGAATGGCCACCCGCACATCGGAAGGCAGGTTGATGAACACGGTGTGCAATTGCGCCAGCAGCGCATCGCTCACCGAATTGCGCTTGGCCGCGCGGTTCAGGCGCACATGCAGCACCGCGTCGCGGCGTTGTACGTGCAGCAGGTCGAGGGCGGCGAACACGCCGCCAGCAGGTTGGAAGTCTTTGAACATGGTCCTCATTCCGGAAAAATGGTCTCGGGGCTGCCAGCGTAGAGCGCTTCGATCAGCGCACTGCGTGCCCGCAGCACCGCCCCCTGGTTGATATAGCCCTTGTCGGTGATTTCGCCGGCCGCGCTGCTCGGCGGTTCATCCAGCACCAGCGCGCGGGTGGGGGTCTGCGAGGAGCCGCCTCCCAGGCCGTGCAGACAGCGCAGCAC
>JBAUTC010000427.1:0-5168 GCA_049582025.1 Thiomonas sp. | reverse complement strand
GGTGTTGCGCGACACGGCGAACAGGAAGGCGCAGTCGTCTAGGGAGTGCCCCGCCACCAGTTCGCGCACCAGCCGTGCTTCGGCCGCGCTCAGCGAGTAAACGGTGCGCAAGGCATCAATGTCAGGCAGCCTTGCCGCGTTGAGCAGCTGCACGCGCAGCACGAGCAAAGGCTCGCCGAATGCCAGCAGGTGACGCGGCGGACGGGTGAGACGCAAGCGCAACACCCTTCCCCAGCCTGCAGCGCAGTGCACGGCTTGCGGCAGGCCGTCGGCTCGCACCCTGGCAACGGCAATCGCAAGGCGGCTGGCCAGCGCAGCGTGCCTGGGATGGAGCTGCCTGTCTTGCACCTGCAATGCCGCGTCACCCGACAAGAGCTGCGCAGTCGCCGGGCAGGCGTGCCGGACGCGCATGCCGGTGTCGATCAGCAGCCAGCCTTCGCTATCGTTCGACACGAAGGCATCCATCTTGAGCCATTCCGTGTCGCGGAAGCGCAGGCGCATGCGGAACGCCTCAAGCAGGGCCGGAATCAGGGGTCTGACGCTATTGCTTTTGCGCGATCGGTTCTGCTGCGCATTGAAATGCAGGCTGATGCTCGACAGATGAGCAGCGTCATTGCAAAGTGTGAGCGCCACCGTCTGCTCAATGCGCAACGGCCGCAGCAGATCGGCGTAGTACGGGCCACTGCGCCAAGTTGCGGGGGACAGGTCGGCGGCACTGTCGATCCATGTGCCCGCAGGCTTTGCAAGACCGATCGGGACCATCGGGTCGAATGCTTGGTAGTGCTCCACGTAGGCGCCAAGGCCAGCCGGGATGGATAGATCGACCGCCGCCCTACCCCACAACGCACCGGAGGTCTTGTCCCAAGCAAAAAACGTCGTTGTATCAGCACCGGCGATGTCGCGCCACGCTCTGAGCAGCGCAGTCCAATCCGCCGATCCATTCCCCACTGCCTCCGCAGCCTCGCGCACCTGCCCTGCTACACGCATGTCCATCACGCCCCCCCGTCATCTCGCGCTTGCACCGGACGGGGCATGCGCGAGGAGTGGGAGTGTGGCGTTGCTTGCGCGTCGTGTGTTCCGGCGCGTGGGATTGTTTTCGCGAATCTTAGGAACGCGATGCCACAGGCGCACCCCGTGAACGCGCCCCGGGAAAACCCGAAGATTCAGCCGAACTCAGTGCCGGAAATGGCGCATGCCGGTCAGCACCATGGCCATGCCGTGCTCGTTGGCGGCGGCGATGACTTCGGGGTCGCGCATCGAGCCACCCGGCTGGATGACGGCGGAGATGCCGGCCTGCGCGGCATTGTCGATGCCATCGCGGAAAGGGAAGAAGGCGTCGGAGGCCATGACCGAGCCGGGCACGGGCAGCCCCGCATGCTCGGCCTTGATGGCGGCGATGCGCGCGGAGTTGACCCGGCTCATCTGCCCGGCGCCGACGCCGATGGTGGCGCTGTCTTTCGCGTAGACGATGGCATTGGACTTGACGAATTTGGCCACGCGCCAGGCGAACAGCAGATCGCGCAGCTCGGCTTCAGTCGGGGCGCGCTCGGTGACGACCTGAAGGTCGCCATGCAGTTCGAGGTCGGCGTCCTGCACCAGCAGACCGCCGCTCACACGCTTGTAGTCCAGGCGCGCGCCGGGCTGCGCGTCCCAGGTGCCGCAGGCCAAGAGGCGCACGTTCTTTTTCGCCGCGCAGATGTCGATGGCGGCCTGCGACACGGACGGCGCGATGATGACTTCGACAAACTGCCGGTCGACGATGGCTTGCGCCGTCGCCCCGTCCAACTCGCCGTTGAAGGCGATGATGCCGCCAAAGGCCGACTCGGTGTCGGTCTTGTAGGCGCGGTCATAGGCCTCCAGCAGATTGGCGCCGTAGGCCACGCCGCAGGGGTTGGCGTGCTTGACGATGACGCAGGCGGGCGCGGCGTCGAACTGCTTCACGCATTCCAGCGCGGCGTCGGCGTCGCCGATGTTGTTGTAGCTGAGTTCCTTGCCCTGCAACTGGCGCGCGGTGGCGATGCTGGCTTCACGCGCACCGGGCTCGACATAAAAGGCGGCACTCTGGTGCGGGTTCTCGCCATAGCGCAGGTCCTGCTGGCGGGTGAAGGCGAGGTTGAGCTGCGCCGGGTAGGCAGAACGGCTGCCATCATCCTGCAGCGCCGACAGGTAATTGGAAATGGCCGCGTCGTACTGGGCGATGCGGTTGAACGCCGCCACCGACAGGCGGAATCGCGTGGCGTCGCTCACCTTCTTGTCGGCGCGCAGTTCGGCCACGACCACGGCGTAATCGGCCGGATCGGTGAGCACGGCAACGTGGTGATAGTTCTTCGCCCCCGAGCGCACCATGGCCGGGCCGCCGATGTCGATGTTCTCGATGGCGTCTTCCAGGCTGTGCGGCTTGGCCACGGTGGCCTCGAAGGGATAGAGGTTGACGCACAGGATGTCGATGGCCGGCAGGTCGTGCGCGGCGGTTTGCGCCACATGCTCGGGCAGGTCACGCCGCGCCAGCAGGCCCGCGTGCACCTTGGGATGCAGGGTCTTGACGCGGCCGTCGAGCATTTCGGGGAAACCGGTGTAATCGGCCACCTCGGTGACAGGCAGACCAGCGTCGCGCAACAGCTTGGCGGTGCCCCCGGTGGACAGGAGATGCACACCCAGATCGTGCAGATCGCGGGCAAAGTCGAGGACGCCGGACTTGTCGGAAACGGAGATCAGGGCTTGCATGAGGCTCTCGATAAAAGTGGATTGGAGTGCGGCTGCCGCTCACTCGCCCGGCTTGAGCAGCTTGTGTTCGGCGAGTTTTTTGCGCAGGGTATTGCGGTTGATGTCCAGCCAGCGCGCGGCCAGCGACTGATTGCCCTCGGCCTGGCGCATCACGGTGACGAGCAGCGGCTTTTCCACCGCCTGCATCACCATGGCGTGAATGCCGTTCGGCTCGGAGCCGCCGAGGTCGCGGAAATAGCATTCGAGGCTATCGACCACGCATTGTTCAAGGGTTTTGCGTTGCGGGTTCATGCAGCGACGGCAAATGGAATGGACAGGGAGGCAGCCCGCGGCGCGACCTGCTCCGACTGAGACAGGAACCGGCGCAGTGCGGCGAGCTGGTCGGCTGCGGTTTGCAGGGTGTTGAAGTGCTGGCGGAAAGTCGGGCCGCCGGTCAGGTCGGCCACATACCATCCCACATGCTTGCGCGCCGTCCGCACACCCACCGACTCGCCATAGAGCGCGTAGTGGTCGTCGAGGTGGGCGAACAGCCACTCGCGCCACTGCGCCGGGGCTGGGTCGGGGAGAAGGCAGCCGTCGGCCAGATAGCGCGCCACCTGGCCGAACAGCCAGGGCCGACCCATCGCGGCGCGGCCGATCATCACCGCGTCGGCGCCGCTTGCGGCAAGCACGGCGGCGGCCTTTTGCGGCGAGTCGATATCACCATTGGCCACCACGGGAATGGACACGCTGCGCTTGACCGCGGCGATGGTGGCGTATTCCGCCTCGCCGCCATAGCCCTGCTCGCGGGTGCGGCCGTGCACCACCAGCATGGCGGCGCCAGCAGCTTCGGCCAGCCGGGCGATGCGTGGGGCGTTGCGTTCTTGCGCACACCAGCCGGCGCGCATCTTGAGGGTGACCGGCGCATCGAACGGCCGCGCGGCCAGCACTGCGGCTTCCACCAGACGGGCGGCCAGGTCTTCGTCCTGCATCAAGGCCGAGCCCGCCCAGCGGTTGCAGACCTTTTTCGCCGGGCAGCCCATGTTGATGTCGATGATGTGCGCCCCGCGCTCCAGGTTGTAGCGGGTGGCCTCGGCGATGTCCGCCGGATCGGTGCCGACGATCTGCACCGCAATCGGCGCGGCTTCGCCGTCGTGATTCGCACGGCGCGAGGTCTTGAGCGTGTCGCGCAGTTCGACTCGCGAGGTCACCATTTCACTCACGCAATACCCCGCCCCAAGCTGGCGCGCGAGCCGTCGGTAGGGGCGGTCGGTCACGCCGGCCATCGGCGCGGCGAACACGCGGTTCGGCAGCTCGAAACGCCCCAGGCTCAGCGTGTCGCCCGGGCGCACGCCGCCAGCGAGGGCAGCAGACAAGACAGCGGGCGGGCGGGTGGTGTGCATGGTTCAGACGGCGTGAGCGAGGCGGCAAACCGTCGGACGCGGTTGCCGCTTTTTTGTGCAGGGGGATGATTCTATGCGGACGGCAGCCGCGGCCCGTCCGGCACCGGCGCGGCGGCTGTTGCGGCGCTGTGCCGCAGTCGGATGAGCCGCCAGACCCGAAGCTTGTCTGCATCGCTCATGCTGTTCCAGCACGCGATTTCGTCGAGGGTGCGCGCGCAGCCGCGGCACAGCTCGCCCTTGTCGTCCATGGTGCAGACGTTGATGCAGGGCGAGGGAACCGCCATGGTCAACGCGCCTGCGGCGCCGCGCTGACCGCGCTGGGCCTCACCTCCAGCCAGCGGACGAGATCGTCGGGCTGCAGCGCAAACACCGCATGCGGATGCCCCGCCGCCGCCCAGACGCGATCGAAGCGCCACAGACTCTCGTCCAGCAGGGCGATGGGCTGCTGCGCATGTCCCACCGGGCTCACGCCGCCGATGGCAAAGCCGGTGGCTGCACGCACGAAGTCGGCATCGGCCCGCGCCAGTTTGCCCACCTGCGCGGCCACCGCGTGCTCGTCCACCCGCCGGTCGCCAGCGCAGACCACCAGCACGGCGCGGTCACTGTCGGCATGGCGGAACACGATGGACTTGGCGATCTGCCCCAGCGCCACGCCCAGGGCGTCGGCCGCCTGCTGCGCGGTGCGGGCGGCGGCATCGAGCATCACCGGACGATCGGCATGGCCGAGGGTCTGAAGGGCATCAATGACGCGCTGGACGGATTCGGACGGGAACTGGATGGGAGCAGGTTGCACGATCAGGCGGAAGGTTGGGTGTTTGCGTTCAATGATTTGCGGTGCTGAGCCGCGCCCAGGCCTGCACCGAGGGCCGCTGCCACTGGCGCTCGGCATAGGCCGCAAGCGACGGCGGCAGCAGCCCGGCGTCGAGCGACAGGCGGCGCAGCATCAGCGCGAGGTCGGTGTCGGCGATGGACCAGTCGCCGAACAGATGATCACCGCCGTTGCGCAGCAGTTCACCCGCGGCGAACGCCAGCTTGTCGGCGGCGGCGCGCGCGGCACTGCTC